>JAPKZM010000209.1 GCA_026393775.1 Candidatus Aminicenantota bacterium | reverse complement strand
GGAAATGAAGGCGATGAGCATGAAAAAATTGGCGAAGCCGCTGATGAGCGCCTGCTGGGAAATCCGGGCGATCTCGATGGGCCCGGAAAAACTCCTGATCGAAATTTTGCGCTGGATCATTTTTTTAAAGGCGTTGAAGGTCAGGAACGTCAGCCGGGCGGCTTCCTGGAAACTGTTTTCCATGGCGGCGCCCACACTGTAACGGACCTTAGTAGTGGCGATCTTCACGTTGAAGCCGATGAGGCCCCGCCCTTTTTCATCGACCGGCGTGAGCTGGGTGGAAAGTGCGCGTCCGTCCCGCTGATAGGTCAAAAACAACAGCTTCCCCGGAGCTTGGTGAATGATGTCGGCCAGTTCGAAGTAATTGGCGATGGGCCGCCCGTTGACCGCGGTGATCACGTCGCCGGGCCGCAGTCCCGCTTTTGCGGCCGGGTAGTTTTGAATGATCTGGCCGATCACTGCCGGCAGTTGCCAATAAAATCCGGCATAACCGATTTCATAGTGGTTGCCGCTGATCACGTCCAAGTGGGTGGTTAAAGACTTGCCGTCGCGCAAAAAGTCAATTTGCAGATATTCCTTGGGATTGGTGCCGATGATGATCTCAACTTCCTTCCAATTGAGCGTTTTTTTGCCGCTGATGGCCAGCAACGCATCGCCGGGCCGTAAGCCCGCTTTTTCGGCGGGCGAATCCTTTTCGATATAGCCGATGACCGGTTTTTCCAGCTTGTATGAGTCGACTTCCACTCCGCCCAGATTGACGAGGAAGATCAGCAGCAGGGCGAGCAGCACGTTCATGATCGGGCCCATGAGCAGGGTGAATATCTTCTGGGCCCGGTTCTTGGCCATGAATTCGTCAGGTTTCAAGTGCTCGGGGTCGAATTCCTCTTCGCCGGCCATGCGCACGTAGCCGCCCAAGGGGAACAGGCTGAGGCGGAAATCGGTTTCCCCGACCTTTTTACCGAGGAGGCGCTTGCCGAAACCGAATGAAAAAACCTCCACCCGGATCTTCATCAGCCGTGCGGCAATGTAATGGCCGAATTCATGGACCAGGACAATGATGCCCAGCACGAACAAGAATGTCAAAATTTGATAGAGAATGTTCATTTCAGTACCTCGTTTTCGATATGTTCCATGGTTTTTATCCGGGCCAGAGAAATCGTCTCTTGGACGTCGGCAAGGGTTTGCGCTGGCAGAAAATCCCATCCTTCCAGCACATGGCCGACAATGGCGAAGATTTCCGCGAAGGTGATCTTGCCGGCCAGGAAATATTCCACGGCCGTTTCGTTGGCCGTATTGAAGACGGCTCCGGCATTTCGCCCCTGCTTCAATACCTCGTACGCCATGGCAATGGAAGGGAAGCGGCGCTGGTCCACTTTAAAAAACTCGAGGGGCGGCATTCGCGCTAGATCCAGCTCCGGCCAATGGCTGTCGACGCGATCGGGATGGCTTAAGGAGTATAGAATCGGCAATTTCATATCGGGAACTCCCAACTGGGCCAGCACGGAAGAGTCCACGAACTCCACCATGGAATGGACGACGCTCTGGGGATGGATCAGGACCTCGATCTTGTCTGGGGGCAACTTGAAAAGATGATGGGCTTCAATGATCTCCAGGGCTTTGTTCATCATGGTGGCCGAATCGATGCTTGTTTTCTTCCCCATGGACCAGGTGGGGTGGGCCAGGGCCTCCTCGACCCCGATGGCGGCGAAATCCCTTTGCCTGTCCCTGAAAAATGGTCCGCCCGAAGCGGTCAGGATCACCCGGCGCACATGCTGCCGGGGGCGGGAGGCCAGGCACTGGAAGATGGCGCTCTGTTCGCTGTCGATGGGAATTATTTCGGAGCGGGAAGCGCTCAATTCGCGATTGATCAGCTCGCCGGCTGCGACCAGGGTTTCCTTGTTGGCCAGGCAGAGTCTCAGGTTCAGGCGGATAGACTGCAGCGTGGCCGCCAGGGCGGTAGTGCCGGTTATGGCGGCGACCACGTAATCGACTTGCGGTTGGGAAACGATATCCAGCAGACCATCCTCGCCGAAAAATATTTTTTTCCCTGGATACTGCTCACGCAGTTCCAGCGCGTGTTTCTTGGATTTGACGCTGATCAGCGACGGATCGAACTCAGCGACCTGCTGGCCCAGCAATTGGCTGTTCGCTCCCGCCGCCAGTCCGAGCAGGCGGAAAAATTTCCTGTTTTCGCGCAGAACGGCCAGGGTGTTGCGCCCGATCGAACCGGTGGAGCCGAGCAAAACGATATTTTTTACCATGGGCGAGCAGCGGGTTTTTTGTTGAAAAAAATTGCCATGCGCTTATTTCCAGAAGTAGGTGATCAGGTAAAACAGCAGTGGGGCGCAGAATATGTAGCTGTCCACCCGGTCCAGGACCCCGCCGTGTCCCGGCAGCAGCGTGCCGGAGTCCTTCTGCCCCGAGGCCCGTTTGAACAGGGATTCCACCGGATCGGAGAGCTGTGAAAAAAGCCCAATGACGGCGGCGCTGAGCAGTGCGGTCGAAAGCTTGACCGGGACCGGGAACAGCAGGATCGACAGCCAGCCGCTGAGGGCGGCGGTCAGCACGGCGGCGATGAGCCCCTCAAGTGATTTTTTTGGGGAAGCAATAGGGTAGATCTTATGCTTGCCGAAGGCACCGCCGACGAAGTAGGCTCCCGAATCGCCGATCGCGATGACCAGGATCAGGAAAAAAAGGAAATTGGCGCCCAGTTTTTTCAATTCCAGCAGAAAATAGAGGGGGATGTACAGGTAAAACACGGTGAGGCAATGGATGCCTATGTCCCGGACGAATGATTCGAGCTGCGCCTGCTCCTTGATGGAAAAAAGGTAGAACAGACCGCTGGCGATCACGATCACGGTCAAAGCCAGTACCAGACTGATCTGCTCTATGGTGAAGGCCAAGGCGATCAGGAGGCCGTTGAAGAAAATCAGCGGCCGGGAAAATAGCTGCGGACGGGTCAATCTGATCAATTCAACGACAGCCAGGCTGATCAGCAGGTAGAGGACAGCCGAAAAATAAACGGTCGGCAGGAAACGGATGGCGCAGTATGCAAAAACGATTAGAACGGCGGTGGTCGGCAGGCGTTTGCTTAGATCTTTCATATGTTTCCGAATCTCCTGTCGCGGTCCTGGAAATCGATGATCGCTTTAAAAAAATCAATTGCCTTGAAGTCGGGCCACAAAACCGGGGTAAAGTACAGTTCGCTGTAGGCGATCTGGTAGAGGAGAAAGTTGGATATCCTCAACTCGCCCGAGGTCCGGATCAGCAGATCGGGATCAGGACATCCAGCCGTGTTCAAGAAATTGGCGAATGTTTTTTCATTCAGCCGGGAAACGGGGATGCCTTGGGCGATGATTTGCTTGACGGCGTAGACGATTTCCGTTCGTGCTCCGTAATTGAGAGCCAGATTTACTTGCAACCCGCGGTTTTCCTGCGATTGTCTTTCGGTTTCTTGCAATTTTTCCCTCAATTTGCCAGGCAGCTTGTCGATCACGCCCAATATTTTTAATTTGATGCTGTTTTTTTCCAATAAATCCATTTGGGTGAGTAGATTTTCATAGAGCATGTTCATCAGGAAGCGGATTTCGCTGGCCGGTCTTTTCCAATTTTCGCTTGAAAAAGTAAATAGAGTCAGGAACTTGATGCCCAAGCGGGCGGCCATTTCGGTGCTGGCCCTGGCGGTTTCGGCGCCAGCGCTATGACCGGCTGTCCTGGGCAGTTTTTTTTGCTTGGCCCAGCGCCCGTTGCCGTCCATGATGATCGCCACATGCCGTGGTATGCGTTTTTCATCGATCCGACCCAGCAGGGAAAATTCAGCGCTTTCTTTGGGATACAAGGAGCGCACATGGTCTAACATCCATGAATTATATTTATTCCCCGTCGTTTTGTCAACCAGCACAAATTATCCGGACACGTAGTGGGCGGATCTAATTTGTCTGTCCCGCATGGACTGGGTTTGGGAAGCCCTTTTTCATTTCCGACCGCGCTTCAGGCCTCATTGAAATCATGACGGGACTGGTATATAATACTCGCGAATGGACAAAAAATGGGTTTTCATTATTGTTTTTGCGGCTTTTTTCGCCCAATGCAAGAATTCTTCCGCGTCCAACAACGCCAAGCAGGCTGCCGACAAAGCCGCGGCCCTGGATAACAGGGTCGTACTGGCCATTGGTTCCGCTTCCTTGACCAACCGTGATTTTAAAAATTTTATCCGGCTCCAATTCGTGGACGCCTTCACGCAGAAGGACAATGACAAACTGCTTTCCCGTTTGTTCGATGTTTTTTGCGAACAGCAAATCCTCTTGTTTAAAGCGGAGCAAGCCAACATTCAGCTCGGCGAGAGCGAAGTGGCGGATTACTTGAAAGAAATCAAGTCCCGGCGCCAGGACCTGAACGTGGATGTGCCGACGATTCGCAAGGTATTGAAAGTGCAGAAATATCTCCTGGCCAGCGTCTACAAGGATGTGGCGGTCAGCGACGCCGAGGTGACGCGATTTTATGAATCCAATCTGACTGAATTTCGCAGGAGCGAGGAAATCCGGCTTTTTCAGATCATGGTCAAGGATCGCGAACAATTGCTAAAAATCCGTCAGGAACTCCTGAACCAGCCGTCGCGTTTTGAAGAGATTGCCCGGGGCGAATCGATCTCTCCCGAGGCAGCCAATGGTGGCGCCATGGGGTTTTTTGAAAAAGGGATGCTGCCCCAGGAAATGGAAGGGGTGGTTTTTTCACTGAAAGTAAACGAGATCAGCCCGATCGTCGAATCGCCTTACGGCTTCCATCTGTTTAAGATCACTCAGAAAAGAAAGGCCAGGATGCGCTTGTTGGACGCGGTAAAGGATGAAATAAAGAGCAAGATGCTTTCGGCCAGGCTGGCGGATGCGTACCAAGATTTTTTGGTCGGGCTGAAAACGGAAATCCCGTTGCAATTGCATTATGACAATTTGTACTTTTCCTATATTAAATCTGATTCCGGAGTGAGCCAAAATGAAGCTAAAAATTTTTCTGACAGCGATCCTGGCCCTGGCGATTAATCGGGGTCTCGCGGCAGCGGAAACGATCGAGGAAATTTACGCCATAGTCAATGACGAAGTGATTACCGGCAGCGAGTTAAGGAAATTCGAGGCGGAAATGCTGCGTTCCCTGCAGTCGCAAATGGCGGGAGAACAACTGGCCGAGGCGACCCGGGAATTGAAAAAGGATCTGCTGAACAGGTTTATCGAGCAGAAACTGCTGCTGTCCAAGATAAAGGAAAAAAACTACAACGTCGAAAGCGATGTGGAAATGATCATCCAGGAAATCAAAAAACAGTACCAATTCGCCAGTGACGATGACTTGAAAAAAGCCCTTCAGGCGGAAGGGATCGAATTCAGCGCTTGGAAGGAGATGTGGAAGGAACGGCGCAAGCAGGAACGGCTGATCGCGGAAGAGGTGGGAGCCAAGATCAAGGTGGATAATCCGCAGGTCATGGAGTATTACCGGAATCATCCCGAAGAATTCACCATGCCCGCCGAGATCACATTAAATGCCATCTTCCTGAAAAAAAGCGCAGCAGAACCAAAGCCGCAGGCAAAAATGGACCAGGTCACAGCCGAACTGAAACCCGGACTCTTCGAGCCAACGGCTAAAAAATATTCAGAACTTCCCGACGCAGCCAACTCCGTCGTCCTGGGGAAATTCAAGAAAGGCGAACTAGATAAGAACCTGGAAGAAGCGGCGTTGAAGTTAAAGAAGGATGAATATTCCGGCTGGATCGAGACCGACAACGGCTGGTACATCATTCAACTCGCCGATTTCAGCCCCGACCACTTAATAGAAGTCAAGGATGTTCGTGAAGAGATCATCCGTAAGCTGCGCGAAGAAATTCAGCAGGTCAAGCTGAAAGATTACATCGAGCAATTGAAAAAAGAAAGTTACATCAAGATTTTGAAGGAATACCAATAAATTTTTCCGGCTTTATAACCGGAAACTCCAGGCCCGGAAAAGTCAGAAAGGTATGCCCGCGCCGGCGAGTGTTTTTTTCTGTAAGGCAATGATCTCCCTGTTTTTTTCTATGCCAAGGGTCATGGCTTGCTGAAAAAGGTCAAGTGCCAGCGGTTTTTTTTCGCAAAATGACTGGACTTCGATCAGGGAACCGTCTTCCCGGGATACGATGTTGATGTCGCTGTCGGCTTGAGAATCCTCTTCATAGTCCAGATCGGCCAGAATTTCCCTCTCCTTGACGCCGACGGAAACGGCGGCCATGAAATGAAAAACAGGGAAGTCGGCTATCAATTGCTCGTAGACCATGTACTTGAGAGCCAGAATCAAGGCCAGAAAACCCGCATTGAGCGAGGCGCAACGGGTGCTGCCGTCGGCTTGGATCACGTCGGTGTCAATGGTGATGGTCCTAGCGCCGATTTCCTTCAGATCCGTGACCGTACGCAAGGCCCGACTGATGAAGCGCTGGATTTCTCCGCTGCGGTTATTGATTTTGCCGCGTTCGCGGGCGATGCGCTGATTGCCCGAAGAACCCGGCAGCATGGAATATTCAGCCGTGATCCACCCCTGTCCGCTTTTTTTCAGGAAATGGGGCGTTTTTTCCTCGCTGGTGGCCGTGGCGACCACGCGGGTATTCCCCTGCTCGCACAGGGCTGAACCGGGGACGTTACGGATGTACCCGGGAATGAACGCAATCGGCCGCAGTTGCCGTCCGGACCTGTCATTAACTCTCATGCGCTGCTCCTTGCGGCCTGGTTTTCCAACGGTCATGAAACCAGAACCATTGTTCGTGGAATTCTTTAATCTGCGTCTCAATCAACCCGGTCATTTGTTGGGTCAGTTCCAGCAAGCCGTCCGGACCGCCGGCAGCGGCGGAGAAATCGACTTCCGGCAAGACATCCAGGATTATTTCCTTCCCCTCGTAGTGCAGAAAAACAGGAACTGCCGGGATATTTTTTTTCAAATACAATTGCGCCACGGTGGTATTGGTACTGGCTTTACGGGCGAAGAAATCGACAAAACTTCCTTCCCGCGGCACGGTATTCTGGTCGATCAGCAGGTACACGATCTGGTTATCCCCCAGGCGGGTGAGGATGGTCCGCAACGAGCCCTTCTTATAGATTATTTTTGAGCCCATGGCTTCGCGGAATTCCCTTACTTTTTTTTCCAGCAGGGGATTGTCCATGGGCCGGGCGATACTGAGGATGTCTCGGCCCAGATGGGTATGCAGGATCAGCGGGATCCATTCCCAGTTTCCGAAATGGGCCGAAAAGATGACCAGACCGCGCTTTTTTTGCAATGCCTTTTCAATCACTTCGGGATGGAGGATGCGGCTACGAGCCAGGACGGCCTGGGGTTCACGGCGGGCGAAAGTCCGGGCGATTTCCACGAACATGCGGCCGAAATGGCTGTAGATTTTGTTTTGCAGTTCTTCAAGACATTCCGGCGAGGCTGCCGGGAAAGCGCCGGCCAGATTCTTCGCGATCAGGCGCGAATGTTTGCGGCTGCCCTTTTTCAAAAAAAAAATCAGTATTTTGCTCCAGGCGGGTACGAACCAGGCTGGCGAACATTTGATAAAAAAGATCAGGGCGGCAAAGAGCGAGTACTCCAGACGGTGCTTAAAGGAATTTTTTTTCTGCGGCATATTGGATGATTTGTTCAATGGCATTACCAGGCAATTCTATCCTATTTCGAACATAGATGAAAGGGCAGGACGCATCGAGGAAATGGCTTAATTTGCAAAAATCTTTTTCTGTGCAGACGACCCAAGTTGCGTCTTTCTCCCGGCGCAGATTTTCCATGGCTTGGATGTCGGCCAGGGAAAAGGTATGGTGATCCGGGAATTCCCGAAAAGCCTCCAAATGGTACCAGCCCAAGTCCCTTTTAAAGCGCTCATTGTCGCCCAGCGCCGAAAAAGCGATGATCCTGGCGCTGCCGATATCCACCGACCGGTCGCGGCTGTCGCGAAAACCTTCCAGGGCAAAGTCATACGCTCCTGGCGGGAGAGCTTCCCCCTTTTCAGCCCGCTGCCGGTAATGCAGCACCAGGTTCTCGCCCCGGGCCAGGAACTTGAAGTTCCGTAAATAAAAATATGGATGGCCGGGGTTGACCAGCATGATGCTGAAGTCCTTCCTGAGTTGGCTGGTCTGCAATCCGTCATCCAGGATCACGATATGGTTATTCCTGGCCGCCGCTGTAGCGATGGATCGCAGCCGGTCGCGGCCGATGAGGACGTCGTGGTCAGGGAAGTGTTTTTTCAGCAGCCAGGCCTCGTCCCCGACTTCTTCCAGCGAATGGGTTGCCTGGACCAGGGCGCCCTTGATTTCAAGGCCGGAGCGATAACCGCGCAGGATGATGGCAAAGGGGAGCGCCCGCTCGGCCAAAGCCCGGCCGATAGCCATGACCAGTGGGGTCTTGCCGGTTCCGCCGAAGGACAGGTTATCAACCGAAATGATGAACAAGTCCGGAAAATTCTTTTGGCGCAGGGCTTTGATTTTCAAATTGACCAGGGAAACAGTTTTGAAAAGCAGCGAGACCAGGTTCAGCGCCGGGCGGCTCAGCCGATGAAGCGTTGAATTTGATCTAAAGTGCATGCCAGGGATCCTTTTCTCTGGGCAACGGCTTTCAGGGCTTTCTGGGCGATCCGGTCCAGGTCGAGGTCTTGGAAACGGTCGGCGAAATCCACCAGTTCTTGGCTTTGATTGATTTGGTGATACACTCCGGCCGCTTCCAGCTCGCTGCCGATGTCGGGAAAATTGTTGTAATGAGGACCGCCCACGATCAATTTGCCCATGGCCGCCGGCTCGTACAGGTTGTGGCCGCCGATTTTCGCGTCATGGGTGCCGCCCATGAAGACGATGTCGGTGACGCTCATGATCGGGAGCAGATAACCCATGCGGTCGTAGATCAGGACCTGAATGTCGGGAGCCATGGGCTGCTGGCGGCTGAAAATGGCGTATTTCAAACCGCTACGCTTCAGCTGCCGGGCGATGGTCTGTGCGCGTTGGACATGGCGGGGGACGATGATGAACAAAAAGCCCGCGCTCAAGCGCTCGATGGCGGGAATGACGATACTTTCGCTGCCGCCATGGCTGCTGGCCAGGGTGATGATCTTTTTGGATAAGGAACCCAGGCGCAGGTGCGCCAGCACTTCCTGCCGGGTCGGCAGTTGTCGCATGCTGCGGTCGGCTTCATCGGCCTTGATGTTGCCGCAGACGACAATTCTTTCGGCGGGGATTCTCAATTGCTGAAAGCGCTTCTTGTAAATATTGTTCTGCACCAGGAAACAGTCGATCTGCCTGAAGAAACGCCACAAGAAAAAGCTGAAAAAGCGGTAGCGCCTGAACGCCGCTGCGGATATGCGGCCATTGATCAAGAGCATGGGGATGTTTTTCCGCCGCAGCAGCGATATCCAGTTCGGCCAGACTTCGAGCTCGTTGAAAATGACCAGCTTGGGGTTCAGGCAGCGAATAAAGCGCTTGACCGTGAAGGACAAATCAAGCGGCGAAAGGATGACGCGCAACCCCGGGTATTCCTTGCGGGCGAATTCATATCCGCTTGGGGTGGTGACCGACAAAATGACGTCCTGCTTTTTCTCGCTCAAGCGCTGGATCAACGACTTCAAGCTGCGCACTTCGCCCACCGAAACGGCGTGCAGCCAGATAGTTGGTTCGCTGCAGGCCGGTATTTGCGGCCGCAGCCTGTCCTTGAGCAGGCGGCGATATTTTTTTTTGAAAATGTACTTGACCCAGAAGGGGAACGTGCAAAGGAGGAGGAGTACGTAAAGAATATCGAGTATGAGCATAGCGCATTATAGCATAGCCCCCGGAAGGAGTCACCCGGATGAGCCTCTTGATCAACATTGACTTCGGGGCGCCTTGGCACTACAATGGCTTCATGGCTGACAAAATCAAGGCGGTGGTGCTGGCCGCCGGCAAATCCACGCGCATGAAATCGGGAAAAACCAAGGTCCTACATAAAATTCTCGGCAAGGAGATCATTCACTACCTGCTGGACGGCCTCGTCGCTTGCGGTATCGCCGATCCGGACATCGTCGTTGTCGTCGGCGACGATTACGCCGAGATTGCCGCTGCGGTCAAACGCAAGGTGGTTTACGCGCGGCAGTGGGAACAGCTGGGCACGGCGCACGCCCTGTTGGCCGCCCGGGAACATATCGCCGGGCATGATGGCGAACTCTTGGTTGCGGTAGGCGACAATCCCTACATCACGGTGGACGCATTGCAAAAACTGATTGCCGCTCACCGTCGGGAGCGGGCCCAGTGCACGTTCATTTCCGCCGTCTTCCCCGGCACCCCGCCGCCCTATGGCCGCGTCGTCCGCGACGGGCAGGGGGAAGTCCAGGGCATCGTGGAAGAAAAGGATGCCGATCCCGAACAGCGGCTGATCCGCGAAGTGAATGCCGCCATCTACTTGTTTGATAACCGCATCGTGTTCCCGCTTCTGGCCCAGATCGGCAACCGCAATGCCAAAAAGGAATATTATCTTACCGATATCATCGCCATCCTGCGCAGCGAAAATTTCAAGGTGACCGCGGTCCAGGCCGATGACTGCGATATCGCCATCGGCATCAACGACCGCCGGGATCTGCAAACGGCGCATGAAAAATTCAACCTCGGGAATCAGCGGCGGCTGGTACTGGAATGCGGCGTCACCATCCTGCAGCCGGCGACGGTGACCGTTGAACACGGCGTGGAGATCGGGATGGACACGGTCATCTATCCCTGCACCTACCTGGCCGTCGGCACGCGCATCGGCAGAAATTGCCATATCGGTCCCTACGCCTACTTGAAAAACGTCCGTGTCGCTGACAACGAAAAGGTCATTTTCGAAAAAAGGGAAGCCTGATCTCGCATAAGCCTCGATAGGCCCTAACACAAGGAGCGAAACCTTTTTCACCTTGAAGTTGACATTTTTTGAAAACAAAATTATAATGGCCGCAACCCTGGAAGGAGAGTCGTCATGATCAGAAAACTGATAAAACCGAACTTGAGAGAAATAAAACAAAAATCGGACAAGGAAAACAAGCGCAAACCGCCGCCGCCGTACAAAACCCATGCCGAGAACTACTATTATATCAAACAGATGAACAACCGTACGCAATTAGTGCTGGAGCTGGTGAACGGCGACCTGCTGAAAGGCCTGCTTGACTGGTATGACGAAAAATGTCTCAAAATCAAAAAGCTGGATGGCGGCACTCTGATCGTCTTCAAATCCCAGATCAAGTACATCTATAAAAATCCCGACTTTGCCGAACAAAAACACGAAAAACCCGAACCGGCAAAATAAAGTCATTGCCGTCACGATCGGTGATCCGCAGGGAATCGGCCCCGAGGTAATCCAGAAAAGTCTAGTTTCATATTCCCCGGTTCTTCCCCTGGTCATCGTCGGCAGCCGGCGTTTTTTCCCTGCCGCCGCCATCCCGGATATCCATAACATCGCCGAGATGAAAAAGGGTGAAATCGCTTTCCTGGAAGTGGCCGGCGACTCCAGCCGCGAAGATCTTTCCTTTGCTTTTGTGAAAAAAGCTGTGGACATGGCCTTGGCGGGCCAGGTCCACGCCTTGGTCACGGCGCCGGTCAACAAGAACAAATGGCTGCAGAGCGGGCTCCCCTTTCGCGGCCACACCGACTTTTTCAATACAATCGCCGCCGGAAATCCGCCGGCCATGTTTTTC
>JAPKZM010000255.1 GCA_026393775.1 Candidatus Aminicenantota bacterium | reverse complement strand
CTGGTACCGCGAGTATTTCTACGACGCCAACATGCACGGCCACGACTGGAAGGCCCTCGGCCAGCGCTACCGCGCCCTGATCCCCGGCCTGACCTCCCGCAACCGGCTCAACTGGATGATGCAGGACATGATCGGCGAGCTCTGCGCCAGCCATTGCTACCTCTCCGGCGGCGACACCGGCGAACTCAAAACACCCACTCCGCCGGTCTCCACCGCCTGCCTCGGCGCCGACCTCGCCTGGGACCCCGCCGCCGGTTATTACCGCCTCACGCGCATCTACGGCCCCACCGAATACAACCTGGACCTCAAGGGCCCCCTCGCCCGCCCCGACGTGCGGGTCAAGGAAGGCGACTGGCTGCTGGCCATCGACGGCCACCCCCTGCGCGCCCGTGCCGACTATCACCGGCTGCTCCAGGTGACCCCGGGGCAGAAGGTCACTGTGACGGTCAACGACCGCCCGACCACCGCCGGGACGCGCACCTACACCGTCCAGCCGATCGCCGGCGAGCGCGACCTGCGCTATCACCGCTGGGTCGCCGACAACATCGACAAGGTGCTCAAGGCCACGGCCGGCCGCGTCGGCTACATGCATTTCCGCGACATGTCCGACACCACCATCGCCGAGTTCGACAAGTTCTGGCGCGCCTGCCACACCAAGGACGGCATCATCATCGACGTGCGCGGCAACAGCGGCGGCTCGACCGAATACTTCCTGATCGACAAACTCGAGCGCCGCCAGGTCGGCTTCTTCGTCCGCCGCAATACCAGCCCCTTCCCCTACCCCGACGAGGCGCCCGCGGCCGAGCAGCGCTACGTCGCCCTCAGCAACGGCGACAACGGCTCCTGCGGCGAGCTCTTCCTCGAACACTTCAAATCCCGCGGCCTGGGCCAAGTCGTCGGCACGCGCTCCTGGGGCGGCCTGATCGGCATCTACAACGCCATGAACACGGTGGATGGCGGCCTGGTCAATCAGCCCAACGTCGGCTTTTACGGCGTCGCCGGCAAGTGGTGGGTCGAAAACCACGGCATCGACCCCGACGTCGAGCTGGACAACGATCCGGCCTCGGTCATGGCCGGACGTGACCCGCAGCTGGACAAAGCGATCGCTACTATCCTATCCGCGATCGAGAAAAACGACAAAAACAAGTTCCCGCCCCAGCCGGCGTATCCGGATAAGAGGTGATGAGTTTGCAGCGGGGGATTAAATAGCCAGGGATTGAGATTTATTGGGCGGGGGCGAAAAATTTATCGCCCTTTTCCCATTTAAATTCTTTTCATTTTAGCCAGGAAGCGGCGGGCGTGCAAGGCGCTCATCTCCTTTTTCATTTTGTCATTTCCCCGGGCGCGCGGCCGATTCATAAAGATAGCGGTTGACGGATTTTTCGTCGGTCGGCATTCCGGGCAAGATCTGCTTCCAGGTGTATGCGTCTTCCATGCAAAGGTAGAGCGCGATCTCCCCGGCCAGCTGTTTTTTTATCTCGTCCCTGACGAAAGCGAATAACTCCAGGCGCTGCGGGGTGAAATAGCGGTACTTGCCGTCGGGCCCCTGGATCAGTTCACCCCAGAGCAGCTGCGAGGCGCGATGCTTGAAAATATGCTTTTTCAATTCCGCAGGGAAGCGCAGGGTCCCCAGGCTCCACCAGGCGACGCGCTCCGGGCGGATGACCGCGGCCAGGCGGCGGATGAGTTCGCGGTAATGTTTCCTCCAGTCCGGGAACAGGATCAGAGGGTCAAAATGGATGCCTATCTTATAGCCCTTTTCCTGGATGGCGGCCAGCGCCTGCAAACGTTGGGAGAGCGGTGGGGTGAGCCGTTCCTCGTCGCGGATTAGCCGGGGCGGATTCAACGACCAGGAAACGACGATGTTTCCAGGGGTTTCTTTCACTCCCAGCAGTGTCTGCACATGGATGGCTTTGGTCTTGTATTCAAAGAGCGTACGCGGGAATTTGCGGAAAAGCTCTAGGACGCGGACGGCGCTTGGGCGGACGTTCTCGTAGGCCAGTGAATCGCTCAGCTCGCCGCTGCCGATGCGGACTTCCTGGTTCTTGGTCAGAAATTTTTCCAATTCAGCTTCCAAGTCGGCCCAGTTCGTGTAAAAAATCCCCTGGGTCTTGTTTTCCAGGTAGGCTTGCAGGATGCAGTAGCTGCAGGCGAACGGGCAGCCGCTGTGCAGGTTTAGGTTGAAGTAGCCGCAGGGAACCGAGCCGGGAGAACAGGGGCAATGCTTGACGAACGCGCCTTTTTGCAGCGCCTCCTTCAGCACTTCACCCCTTCTGGATCCTGGCCACGGTGATCTCGTCCTGGCAGTCGTACTTGCCCTTGAGATCCTTGTAGGACCGCACGGGGAGCTCGGAGCTCTCGATGAAGATGACCTGGGCGATGCCCTGGCCGGGATGCAGGGCGGCCGGCCAGGCGCCGCAATTGGCGATGGAGATGGTCAGGAATCCCGACCACTCGGGCTCCAGGGGAGTGACGTTGACCAGGACCCCGCAGCGGGCGTAGGTCGATTTGCCGAATACCAGCCCCAGGATCTTTTTCGGCATGCGGAAATATTCCAAGCTCCGGCCCAGAATGAAATGGCCGGCGGGGATGACAATGCGGTCCTCACTGAGGGTTTCGAAATCGGCATCGCTGACCTGGTGCGGGTCCATGAGCGCCGGCGGACCGGCCGGGCGGCGGTAGGTCCTGTCCAGCCTCAGGTCGTAGCCATAGGGCCCGAGCCCGTAGGAGATGACGCCGGCACGGACCGAGGTGGCCACGAACGGCTCGAGCAGCCGGTTGTGCTCGGCCTGTTCCTGGATCCAGCGCGACGATTTGAGCATTAGATGATGGAATACTTGGATATCTTGTTGCTGATCAGGTAATACAGCTTGCTTAGGTACTTGATGTCGTTGATCAGGTCCTTGGAGAACTTGAACAGGTACTTGACATAATTGGTCTCTTCGCCCAGGCGCAGTTTGCCTTCAAATTCCAGGGTGAAATCCTTCAATTCGACCATCAGGTTCTGGATGAGCAGAAGGTTGTCGATGCACTCGACCAGGGCGACGGTCGGCGTGCTCTTCAAGTCGTTCTTGGGGAAAAGCTTGATCCGCTCCAGGGCCTCGGAGTGGACCTCCTTGGCCAGGTAGTCGATCTCGTCCAAATAGGGCTTCTTGTACTGGTCGGGGTAGCGCAGCTTGTGGAGCGCCCTTTCCTGGATCTTGGCGTTCTGCTCCAGGATGGAATGGAAATACTCGTTCAAGCCCAGGTAATCTTTTTCGAATTTCTTCAGGTCGACGAAGATGCGGCCGAGATAAATCTTGTCATTGTAGGCGCTTTGCAATTCTTCCTGGTAATGGGAGTAGAGCTTGACTTCGAACTTGTTATGGTCGCGGTACATCAGGCGGCCGATGATGATGTCCTGCTCGTTGGACAGGTAGTTGGCGTTCTCCTCGATCACGGCGCTGTAGACAAAGAGCGAGTTGACGATGAAATCCTTCAGGCTGTCCAGGAATTCCTCATTCTGGGCCAGGAAGCTGTCCAATTCCGTAAAGGACTCGCCGCGGAGCATGGTGTAAAAAGGGGAGAACAGCATGTTGCTTCCCTTGAGAAACAATTCCAGGTGGAAATTTTCCCTGATCCGTTTGAAGAGGTTGCTGTGGTGGATCTCGGGGAAATTGTCCAGGCGCCGGCCGTTGAATTTTTTCAAGATGTTCAATATTTCCACTGGTTCCTCCGTGAAAATTATAGGTGAAGCTCGATTAAAAGTAAAGGCAAAAAAAAGCGCAAGCAATAAAAAAAATAAACGGCCGAGACCGACATAGGACTGGCGAGGCGATTGACAACGGCAGGCCAATTTGGTTATGATAAAAGCGAAAATGAAAAAGAACTTGCAAGAAATTTTCCCCCTGGCCATCGCTGCTTTTTCCTTCGGCTTCTACCAGCTCTTGTACCGTCCGCCGCTGCATTCTTTGGAAATGGCTGCGGCCATACTGCTGTTCTTCACGGCCCTGGCTTGGAGCGCGCTGATATTCCTGAGCCGGGAGCGCTGGTACTGGCTCAGGTTTTTATATGCGCTGCTGGCTGTATTGCTTTCCGTTGTCCTGGTCGAGTTCAGCCGCTTTTTCCCGGAGGGTCAGCCGCAGCAGCGCCTGCTTTGCGGTTTCAACCTGCTGGGGATCGCGGTCATCGAGATCTATCTGCATATTTTTCGTAGGGAGCGGAAAAAACACCATGACTGAAAAACAAACCTCCGGCCTGGCGGCGGCCGTGAAAAAATCGCTGCATGAATTGGCCGAGACTTTCGGGGCTTTTTTAAAAGCGCCGCGGGCGCTCTGGGGGGTCAACATCCCCTACGTGTTCGAAGGGCTTGTCTATTTCGGCCTCCTGACCATCCTGGGGAAATACTGTTCGGAAAATGTCATACTGAGCGACATCCATTCCGGCTGGGTCTACGGCGGCGTCACCGGCGGCATCACTTTCGCCATGCTGCTGTTCGGCGGAGTTTCCGACAAGATCGGCGTGCGCGTCTCGCTGGCCCTGGCGTTGGCGGTGATGATGTTGGGCTATGTCCTGATCGCCCTGTCCGGGACCATTTCACTGGGCAGCGGCATGGGCTCGCCCATGTTCCTGCTCATGGTTGGCGGCCTGCTGCTGATGGTGGTCGCCTACGGCCTTTACATGCCCGCGGCCTACGCCGGTGTCAAGCGCTACACCAACCCGCAGACGGCCGCCATCGGCTACGCGGTCATCTACGGCCTGATGAACCTGGGCGCCTTTCTTTCGGGATTCGTTTCTTCCAACACGCGTCACGCCTTCGCGGTGAAGTTCCCTCCCAACGGCCTGACCGCCGTGTTCTGGATCTATGCCGCCATCATGCTGTTCGGTTCCTTGTTGACTTTGCTGATCATCACGCGCAAGGTCGACCGCCAATCGGTCGAACGGGTGGCGCGCGAAACCCGGGAGATGAACACCGCCGAGCAGAACCGGGCCGCGGATGCCAAGGCCGCCGCCCCGGCGAAAAAGGACGCGCCGCGCATCCCGCTCCTGCCGTTCCTCGGCTGGATCGCCGTGTCCCTGGGGGCACTGGCGCTGGTTGTCCTCTCCCGCCTGGGCAAGGTCTCTCTGAAGAGCTACCTGCTTTACCCGCTGCTGGCTGCGGCCGTCCTGGGCGCCATTTGGGAGTTCCTGCGCAAGAGGCCCGACCACCCTTTCCGCGACGGCCGCTTCGTCTTCTTCATTTTCATCCTCATCCCGGTGCAGACCCTTTTCGCCCATAATTGGCTGACCATTCCCTATTACCTGGACCGGGCTTTCGCCGGCACTGGCGTCAGCCGTAATTTCGAGGTCTTCTCCAACCTCAACCCCATCCTGATCTTCGTATTTTCCCCGCTCATTGCCGCCCTGACGGCACGCAGCAACGTCTATAAAATGATGATCGCCGGTACCTTCGTCATGGCCCTGCCCACTTTCCTTTTGGCCGTCGGCCCCAACATCTACCTGTTCATCCTGTTCATCCTGCTGATGTCGGTGGGCGAGGCCATGTGGCAGCCGCGCTTCCTGCAATGGGTGGCCGAGATCGCCCCCGAGGGCAAGACCGGATTGTATATGGGCATCGGGCAATTTCCCTGGTTCCTGACCAAGATGATTACCGCGATGTACTCAGGCTACATGGTCGCCAATTTCTGCCCCAAGCCGGAATTGGGCCTTCCCATGCGCACCGGGAGCATGTGGCTGCTCTACGCGCTCATCGCCATGGTCTCGCCCATAGCCCTGGTCCTGGCCCGCAAGTGGATGGCTAAGGGCATGACCCGCCAGGGATAGCCAAGCCTAGCGCTTGCGAAACATATCGGGTTCGATGAATATCTTGTTCACTTCGGGAAATTGAGCGCGGATGTCCTTTTCCAGGCCGTTGATCAGGACACAGATCTGCTCGGTGTTCAAGTGCGCGTCGAATTCGGCCTTGACGGCCAACAGGATGTCCTCGGCGCCCAGGTGTAGGGAACGGATGTGGATGACCCGGGCGATGCTCTCTTCATTCAAAAACAGTTGGTGAATCTTGCGCAGAAGGGCCGGGTCGGCGCTTTCACCGATGATCAATGACCTGGTTTCGTTGCCGATGAACAGGGCGGTGAAGGCCAGAAGCACGCCGATCAAAATCGAGGCCAGGCCGTCGAACATGGTTGTTTTGCTGAAATGTTCGAGCAGCAACGCGACCAGGGCGATGGTCAGGCCGATGAGGGCCGCGCTGTCCTCCATGAACACCACGATCAGTTCCGCTTTTTTTGACTTGCGCAGGTAGGCGATGATCCCGGTCTGGCCGCGTTCAATATTGATCCTTTTGAATGCCACGCGTAAGGATAGCGCTTCGGCGACAATGGCGATGCCCAGGACCAGGAAGGCGTAAAAAATGTGCTCAACCGGAGCCGGATGGTTCAGCTTGCGTACGCCCTCGTAAATGGAAAAAATGGCGCCGCTGGTGAACAGGATGATGGCCACAATGAAAGACCAGAAATAGGCTTCGCCGGAAAATCCGAAGGGATGGAGTTCATCGGCCTTTTTGGCGGCTTTCTTGATGCCGATGAAGAGAAGCATCTGGTTGAACGTGTCGGCGCTGGAATGAATGGCCTCGGCCAGGATGGCCGAAGAAGCGGTGACCCAGGCCACCAGGAATTTGACCGCGGCGATGAAAATATTGGCGCTGAAGGCGGCGAAAACGACCGATTTTGAGTCTTTGGCAGATTTCATGTACCCTTTTTTAACGGAATTCCCTGAGCAGTTCCAGGGCCAGGAACCATTTGTTGTATTCCAGGTTGTGGAAATAGTTGGCGATTATTTTTTGCGCCACGGTTTTGTTGGTCTTCAGCAGATAGGCGAATTCCTTTTCGTGGTCCTTCACGTCCCGGAACAGGAAATCCTCATGGTTGCGCCAAAGCTTCTGGGTTTTCTCGATCCGGATCTTGTACTGCTTGTCGACCATTTCCGAGAGCCTGGCGAAGGCGTTGAACGCCAGGCCGGAATCTTCCAGTGCCTGGCCGGCCAGGGGAGAAAAATGGTTCTTTAGCGCGTCGGCGGCGTTGCTCAGGCCGTAACCGTCGGGAAACTGGTCGGCGGTCACATACCAGGGGGAAAAAGCATTGCTGTCGGGCCGGCGGAAACAGATCCATGCGACATGGGCGATCTCGGCCGGCAGCCAGTCGCGCAATTGGGCGACGAACGCGTACTGGGTTGACTCGGTGCAGATGGTGCGGTTCTTGCCGGAATTGGGGGAGCCGTTTTTATAATTGTCGCTCAGATCATACTCGCTTCCTTCATAATGGTCGCGCAGGACATGGAACAGGTCGTTGAGGCGGATAGCGCGCTTGGGTTTGAAGGAAAACGGCAAGCGTTCATCCAATTCGCGGGACTTGGAGGCCAGGAGGTTGGTTCCCTGCCATTGGCGCAGGATGTTTTTCATGTCGGCCAGGTCGTCCGGGTCCGAATAGGCACGGGCAAAATCGAAGTCGCCGTCCTTTTTAGGGTCGTACCAGCCGCGCTGGATGGCGTATTCGATGAGGTCTGGCGATCCCAGGAAATTTTTTTTGTCGCTCAGGTCGACGAGGCCGATGGTATAGCAATTGGCGATGACGGCGAGTTCATTGTCGGGGACGCGCCGGGCGATCCAGTGTTTTCCCTTGACAACATGCAGGAACCAGCCTTCCCTGGGGTCGGCGATGATGTAGGTGCGTCCCGATGCGTTGTAGCCGAACTGGGAGATCAGTTCCCCGGCGATGCGCACGCCTTCGCGGGCGGTCTGCGCCCTTTCGGCTATCAGGCGCCGCAGCATGAAACCGATGCCGCCCTTGACCAGCTCCGGCTTGTCCTCGCGCGAAGGGCATGAATCGGAGGTGACGGCCACGCCGTATTCGTTCACGTAGGAGTCGGCGAAATCGCTTTCTGGGATTTCCAGCCACAGCAGGGCCGGAGTGTTTTTTACCTGGGGGAGAGTGGCACCGCTCTTGAGAACGACCATGTCGCCCTTGCCATGTTCCTGGGCCGCCACCTTGTAGACATTGACCAGCAAGCGGCCGTAGTCGTCCTCGTTATGGGCCAGCAGCACCGAACCGTCGCTGGTAGCGTCTTTCCCGGCCACGATGCTAAAGCAATTGAGATGGTCGTCACCAGCGGGAAGCCAGGCGGCAGTGAAAATAAATATGATTAAAATTACGATTTTTCTCATAGGATAGTAATAGCATAAGTTCGCGGAATTAACAAAAACAATTATGAAGGCTCGATTATTTTTAGGACGGAGAAAATCTCGAAATGATCGGTCTGGGGAAAATTGTCGATGATCCGTAGATCCTGCAGCTCGTAGCCATGTTTGAGAAACAGGCGCAGGTCGCGGGAGAAGGTGGCCGAATCGCATGAAAAATAGATCACCTTCCCGATTTTGGCCCGGGCGATGCGGAAAATGAGCGCCGGTGAAAGCCCGCCCCGCGGCGGATCGAGAACGGCCAGGTCCAAGGGCGGCAATTCGGAATTCAGGGCGTCGGCGGCGCGGGCCTCGACATTGCGGACCCGGTTGGACTCCAGGTTGGCGCCTAGGGCGGCCAGGTTGGCCGGGTCGCTTTCCAGGGCCAGGACCCGCGGAAAGCACTTGGCCAGCAACAGAGTAAAAAAGCCGCCGCCGCAAAAAAGGTCGGCGGCGGAGTCGCCGCGGGGGGCGGTAGCCAGTTGTTCGTCCAGCAATTCCAGCATGGGCTGCATCTGGAACAGATTGGCCTGGATAAAATGTTCTGGACCGCTCCGGTAATGAAACTGAGGAAAAGCGAATGAAAGTGAACGATCCGTTGTCAGCCAAAGGGGCTCGTTCGGCGGCCTTTCCACCCGGGCCGCCAATTTGCTGCCGTTGCTCAGTATCTGCAGCACGCCGTCACTCCCGGCCGGCAGGGGCGTCTCCAGTGCGAAGCGTTCCGCTTCTTCGCTCAGCAGCAGGCACTCGGCGATGGTCACCAGCTGGTGCGATTGTTTTTTGAAAAAGCCGATGGCCGAGTCGCGCACCTGCAGCTCGATCTTGCTGCGGTAGCGGAAAGGGGGCGAAGGCAAGACGGAGACAAGCTCGCCGGGGGTGACGGCGGCGATCTTTTTCAGGTTGGTGCTCAGGATTTCTTTTTTGCAGCGCAGCTGTTCTTCGTAGGCCATGTGCTGCAGGTTGCAGCCGCCGCATTCCCCGTAATGGGGGCAGGGCGCCGCCAACCGCTGCGGCGACGGTTCAAGGACACGCTGCAGCCGGCCCTGCCAGATTCCTTTTTGCCCGCCCTGGATGGTGAATTCCACCGTTTCGCCGCTGATGACCCCGGGCACGAATACGGTCCGGTCCGCCAGACGGATGATCCCGGCGCCGCCCTTAGCCACGGTGTACACGGTGCCGATCATGAACTTTTATTTTTTTCTATTCGATGGCGATGGCGATCTTTTCGCTCTTGAATCTCTTGAGGTCCAGGATGGTGATGGTCACGTTCTGCCCGGCTTCATCGAATTCGACCTTGAAGTCGGCGTCGGCTATGAAATAGCTGGGATAAATGGTGACGTCCTTAATGCGGCTGATGCCGAAATCGACCGCATTGGCCGTGATGATGGGCTCGCCGCGCAGGTCCAGCGAGCGGTCGAACATGGAGAAATCGACCTTTTGCAGCTTGGTGGAGCGCAGGAAGCCGCCCTTGATGATGCCCTTCTGCGTCAGGTTCTTGCGCAGGTCCATGGCGTAATAAACCGAGTTGAGGGCGGTCTGCATCTCTTGATTCTGGTCGCTGAGGTCGCTCATTCGGGTTAGCATGTTCTGCTTTTCCTGGTTGAGCAGGTC
>JAPKZM010000016.1 GCA_026393775.1 Candidatus Aminicenantota bacterium | reverse complement strand
GTGGGGAGGCATCTTGGGACGGAATGTCGGGGATTACGGCATGTACGTGACGCCGGGCGGCGTCGGCGGCAGCACCACCCCCCCGGGCAGCGCCCTGTCGGGGGGCTATCAGCCGGCCTACGGCGGCAGCACGGGCGTCGGCGGCCAGGGCTTCGGCGTCAATTTCCCCGCCACCGGCCTGACCGCGAGCGCCTCGGGCACCCTGGGGCTCATTTTCGGGACCATCGGCGGCAACATGCTGGAGCTCCAGTTGAGCGCGCTGCAGAAGGACAACAAGCTGAACATCCTCTCCAGCCCTTCGATCACGACGATGGACAACCAGATGGCCTTCACGGAAAACGGCATGAAGGTGCCCTATGTGACGACCGAATCGTCCGGCGGCACGACGACCCGGACGGTGAAGTTCGAGGATGTGGTCCTGAGGCTGGAGATCACCCCGCACGTGATCGACGGCAAGAACATGAAGATGAAAATCGTCGTGAAGAAGGATGAAGTGGATTCGACCCGCAATGTGGAAGGAAATCCTTACATCATCAAGAAAAAGACCGAAACGAGCCTGATCGTCCAGGACGGGGAAACGATCGTCATCTCCGGTCTGACCAAGCAGACGAATACCTTGGGCGACACGGGCATTCCGCTATTCAAGGATGTGCCGATCCTTGGCTGGCTGTTCAAGTCCGAGTCGAAAAACGTGGGCATGGAGGAGGTCCTCATCTTCATCACGCCCACCATTATGAAACCTCCGGCGGCAGCAGGCATCCAGGACGGTCCCGGCGGCGGCGGAATACCGGCGCCGTAATCGCCGACCCGTTAAAAAGGCGGTAAAGCATGTTTCGCATCAGAAAAAAGGAGCGCTCGATGAAACGATATCTGACGGCTTTCATCATCCTGGCCGGGATGGTCATCCTTTCCGCCGGCTGCGCCTCAGACCCTTATCAGAAAGGGTTCAAGGCCTACCGGAGCGGGGATTACGCGACGGCGATGCAGGAGCTGTCCACGCTGGCGGAGCGGGGCGACGCTGATGCCCAGCTCCATCTGGGCCTGATGTACCGGGACGGCCAGGGGGTCCTGCCGAACCCCCGGGAGGCGGAGAAATGGCTTCAGAGATCGGCGGAACAGGAAAACGTGACGGCCCGGATCGCCCTCGCGTCGCTGTACGCCGACCGGCAAGGTCTCATCCGGGATGACGTGAAGGCGCTTATGTGGTTCAATTTTGCCGTTGTCCAGGGGAGCAACGAGGCGGTCCCGCTGCGGGATAGTCTGCTGTTAAGGATGACTCCCGCCCAGGTGGTGGAGGCCCAGCGCCTGGGCCGGGAATTCAAATCCGAAAAAGACTATAAGGACATGGTGCGGGACCTGAAGCCTCAGGCCGACTCGGGAGACGCGGCGGCCCTGATGAAAATATATCCTCGCTTCGGCCAGGGGCGAGGCCAGGGCGACGACCGAGCGGGACCGTCTGACGGGCTGGATGTCTCCCGATCAGGTCGCCGAGGCCCAGCGTCGGGCGCGCGAATTCAAGACTGTGGGGAAATGAGGCCGGCCCGGTGGGTCGTGTGTGCGAAAGAAGAAGGGGGATATTTGCAGGAGGAACGTATTTTCCCGGCGACGGCGACGGCTGTGCGGATTTTGACTCCCGCGCCGAAGCCTTTCCGGATCACATCATAAAGGGGACTGGTCTTTCAAGGAGGATGGGTCATGCGTAAGAATTTCTATTTATCAGGACTGTTTCTATGCATCCTGGCGCTCTGCGTCTGCGGTTGCGGCGGCGGCGGCAGCGCGGCCGATCCGATGGGGACGGGGACCGTTCAATTCGTCGATGGATCCGGGTCGGTCATCGACACCGCGACCGTTGTGCCGAACGGCACGATTACCCTGAGAGCCAAGGTCACGAACCTCCGCAGCGACGGGACCTCCGTGCCGGTGGTCAACGAGGAGGTCTACTTTTCCATAGTGAATACAGGCAACGGCGGCTCGCTGACCGTCTTGAACACCCGGACCAGCGGCAGCGGCACGGCCACGGCCCTGTTTACGTCGGGGAACAGCATGTACTCGGACATCGTGCAAGTGACCACCGAGGGCAGCAAGTCCACGGCCACGATCCACATCAACAAGACGGGCGGTATGACCACCCCCCGTATCGACACGCTGACCGCCTCCACCCCGACGGTGGTCGCCGGCCAGACCTCCGTGATCACGGCGCATGTGGTCGACGGGTCCAGCAGCCCCGTCATGGGTGTACTCGTCAGGTTCAGACTTCCGGTGAACGGAAGCGGCGCCAGCTTCTCCGATGCATATGCGGACGACAACTTCTATGCCTACACCGACGTCGGCGGCAATGCGACGGCGGTCTATAAGGCGGGGGGCGTCGACCCGTACTCTGTTGTTTACGACACCGTCCAGGCCGAACTGGAGAACGGCTCCAGCAAGGCGGTGGAGATCAAGCGCACCGCCGGGACAGCGCCGCCGCCGTCGGGCCTCACGCTTACCACCAATCCCTCTCCCCCGTCGGTTGCCGCCGGGCAGACGATCATCATCACGGCGACCATCACCGGCGACGATAAGGCCTACGCAGCCGTGATCTTCACGATCCCGGTGAACGCCAGCGGGGCAAGTTTCATCAATGCCGGCGGGTCCCACGTCTCTGCGATCACGGTTATCGCCAACGGCAGCGGCATCGCGACGGCCCTCTATCAGGCAGGGTCCACGTCGCCGGGCACCGCGGTCCAGGATACGGTCCAGGCGGTCCTGGCCAACGGCTCAAACGCCGCGGTCATCATCACCCGGACGTCGACCACGCCGTCCACCTATACGGTGGCCATCGCCGCATCGTCCACTTCCGTGACGGCGGGACAGGTCAGCATTATCACCGCCACCGTGACCGTCAGCGGAACCACACCCGGACCCGCCGCCGGCGTCCCGGTGGTCTTCACGCTGCCGGTCAAAGGCAGCGGCGTTCCAACGCTGACTCCCACGACTGCGACGACGGACGGCAGCGGCAAGGCGGTCGTGATCTATCAGCCGGGGACCACAAGTCCGACGCTGACCGTTCAGGATACGGTCCAGGCGGCCGTCGGCACGGCGACTAACTCTGTGGTGATCACGAGAACCGGATCTACGGCGTCGGCCTACAGCATTACCGTTACGGCGCTTCCCACGACCCTGGCGCTTGTTGATTCCAACAGTGTTATCACGGCAAACGTGAAGAACAATGCGGGAACAGTCGTCAGCGGTGTGACAGTCGATTTTGTCGTCACCGGTACTGCTGCTCCTGCTCTTTTGGGTACTTTGTCGCCTGCGTCGGCGACAACGGACGGGAGTGGAAATGCAGTGACCACCTTTACAGGTGGTGGTGCTGGCCGTTTGACAGACCAAACGGATGTTGTCACAGCCACTGTCCGTGGAACTACGTATACCGCTGCCGTGATTATAACTTATCCGTAACGGTTATAATCAAAGAGGCGATCATTTGAATGGCTTCCGACAGGTTCCCCGCCCATCCGGGCGGGGAACCCGACGGATGGATTGGCCGGAAATCCTTTGACGGCGGATTGTCTCTTTAACGCGGCCGGGAGTGGAACCTGCGGCGGCAGCGGCGGTCATTCCAACGCGATGAGAAGAGATACGGGCATTGGGTTCGAAGGGACGGCGCTCCCTCTCCCGTCCGGGGGAGGGAGCTTTCAGTAATATGGCGAAAGATCTTTGGAGACCTTTGTAAAATGCCCCCACTTTGTCATTCCCGCGAAGGCGGGAATCCAGAAGGTCTTGAAAACACTGGATTTCGGTTTTCACTACCCTGTAGGGCACACGCGGAATGACAACTGAGACCATTTATGGCGAAAGTCAAAGATCTCCCTTGCACAACGGGCCGGCAGCGCCACGAGAAAGCGAAACCATGATGAAACGACAAAGGCATTTGTTGATCCTGTGTTCAGTGATATTGATCTTTTCCATGATCTGCGCCATCCCGGGATGCGGCGGCAAACCGACGTATCATATTTCCGGCCGGATCACATCAGGCGGATCGGGCCTGGCCGGTGTGACCGCAACCCTGTCCGGTTCGGAATCGAGAACGTTCACGACGGACAGCAGCGGAAATTACAGTTTTAACGATCTGGAAGTCGGGACCTTCACGGTGACCCCGTCACTCACGGGATACCTCTTTCTGCCGAGATACCGGAATGTCTGGCTCGACGGTCTTGACGCGGACGGGTTTGACTTCAGCGGCATGTATGTCGTCGCAGGCAGTCTTGCGGCCACAACCCAAACCGTTTACCTGAAAAGCAACGGCGCGGTGTGGGCATGGGGAGACAACGGCAGCGGCCAGTTGGGCGACGGAACGACGACGGATAGCGCCGTCCCGCTGCATGTCGCCGGTCTGGTCGGTGTAACGGCGGTGTCTGCGGGAAGCAATCACACGGTCGCCTTGAAGAGCGACGGCACGGTCTGGGCCTGGGGAAATAACAACAGCGGACAGTTGGGCGACGGGACGACAAGCGGCCGTACCGCCCCTGTTGCGGTCATCGGTCTTGCGGATGTCAAAGCCATTGCGGCGGGCTCCGAGGACACGTTTGCGCTGAAAAACGACGGCACGGTCCGGGCGTGGGGGAACAACAGCAGCGGACAATTAGGCGATGGAACAACGACCAGCCGTTCCACCCCCGTACAGACCAGCGGTCTGTCCGGTGTGAAGGCCATCGCGGCCGGCAAGGACCACGCGGTTGCGCTGAAGATCGACGGCACGGTGTGGGCATGGGGAAACAACAGCAATGGACAGCTTGGCAACGGAACAACGACCAGCAGTTCCATCCCTGTACAGTCAAGCGTTCTGGCAAGCGTGACGGGCATTGCCGGCGGCGCAAAGGACACGTTTGCGCTGAATTTTGACGGCACGGTCTGGGCGTGGGGGTACAATGGCATCGGCCAACTGGGGATCGGGACGACAACGGATAGCGCCACGCCCGTGAAGGTCAGCGGAATTTCAGGCACGGCGATCATCGCCGCCGGCGATGACCATGCCGTTGCGCTGAATTTTGACGGCACGGTGTGGGCCTGGGGAAACAACAGCAATGGACAGCTTGGCAACGGAACAACGACCAACAGTTCCGTCCCCATACAGTCCGGCGGTCTGTCGGGCGTGATGGGCATTGCCGGCGGCGCAAAGGACACGTTCGCGCTGAAGAGCGACGGCACAGTCTGGGCGTGGGGGAACAATGGTCACGGCCAGCTCGGGGACGGAACCATGACGGATCGATGGACTCCCCTTCAGGTGCAATAATCCATAACGAAGTGGATTCCCTGATCTGTCTGAAATGTCAGGGAATCACGAAAATCATGGATTTGTCTTTATAATTGTCCTATATCTAGTGATTCTGGCTCGAAATTAAAGCGGTGATGACAACGGAGCTTCCTTCGTGCCGTCCTCACCGAGAAAATCAATGTTAGGATAATACATGTAATCAGCAGCAAAGTTGCCAATGCTCCGAAATTCACGATCAGATAGGCAACACCGATTATGGGCATTAATCCTAAGCGCGTTAAGAAACGCAGGCTTTCACTTTGGGCAATTTTATCGGCAATAGGCGGGCTTGTCCGATAATAGAATTGCACAAACGCTTTTCCGGCAGAGTAATCAAGCAGAACGCGATCCCGGAAATCTCTCAGTATTTCCACATGCTTCTCCATAGGCGAGCCGAAAGCTGCTGTGGCAATGAAGCATCCGCCGCCGCCGCCACCGGAATCGGGAGGTGGTATGGCAATGGTAAAGGTTGATGTATTAGAAGTTCCGCCGCCGGGCGTTGGATTTGTAACGGTAATGCCAGCCGTATCAACTGTTGCAATATCTGCTGACAGAATTGCTGCCGTTAACTGTGTGGAGGAGACGAATGTGGTTGTGCGATTCGCACTTTTCCATTGAACCGTTGAATTGCTGACGAAATTGCTGCCGTTAACAGTCAGCGTAAACGCTGCTCCGCCTGGCGCCGCGGAAGAGGGGCTTAAAGAGCTGATGGCCGGCACCGGATTGTTAACCACCGTGCAGGCTGTCGCGGTATTGTTCGCCGGAGTCGAATCCGTTGAATCACTGGTAACACTGGCTGTATTGGTCAGTGCTGCGTTAGCTGCCGTTGTTGTGACAACCAAGGATATCGTTGCAGTGGAACCATTGTTCATCTTACCCAGATTGCAGGTGACGGTGCTGGTGCCGCTGCATGTTTCGTGACTTGGCGTTGCCGAAACAAAGGTGACACCCGCCGGCAGAGCGTCAGTCACTATTACATTCGTCGTTCCATTAGGCCCGTTATTCGTTACCGTTATTGAGTAAGTTACATTATCTCCAATGATTACGGAAGAGGGTGAACCCGCAATCGCGATACCCATATCTGCGGAGCTGGCAGTAAGCCGAAGCACGGTAACCCCCATGTGCTGCATGGAGGGGCTGCCATAAGTGCCGCCCCAGGTCATGGAATGGTCGAGATAGTCCCAGGTATCATGTATGTAGATAGTTGAAGGATCATCATAGCCGTAACCCAGCATCGTATGGCCTTGAAGCTGTATCAGAACAGGGCGGCCGGCGTCAATTTCCGCCTTGAAATTAGCGTAAGTAAAGCCCAAAGCGGGATTCGTGCCTTGACCCTGTATGTACTGATTAAAAAGACCGCTGGCCTGAACTGTATAGCCCCTCGATGCGACAAAAAGTTTCAGGCCATGACCACCATCGCGATGACCGGCAGGGGCTGTATAATCATAGACAGGACTGCCGTTAGTATAATAGTAAAATGTCGTAGACCCATCGGTGTTACCCAACTGCAACTGATTGGTCCCCATATAATCGCCGGTGCATTCTCCCTGGGTATGCTCTGCCCAGTGACCAATAAACGGGTCGGGCCATGTATTTCCGTTCTTTATCCAGTAATCGTCGACGTGCCCTTTGATTGCCCGGCCATCAAGGCCATTACGCGTGGCACTGAGGGGGCACAAAGCCCTCGTCTCAGTATTAATCACCACGGCACCCCACGCTGCATTAGTCATGGGAAAATCCCCTCCATTGGTGGGGCCGGCGTACATGTCGGGGTAACCGCGGTTATCATAGTGGCCGAACATCATGGCCGCAGACGTAGCCGAGCAGCCAAATACCCACGTCATAGCAGGTACATTGGCAATAGTATTGGTTCCGGCAGCGATGTCGGGTACAGGAAGATTTGCCACCTCTGCCCGGACAAACCCTTCCGGGGGATCGGGCGGACCGGGGACAATAACCTCGTCAATTGATTTTCCGTTCTCAATAAATCTATCCACCACGTATGGGTTCGTCGAATGGATACCGTATTGATTTAAAGGTATTTCCTCGTTGGCAGATTCATCGGAAATTGCCGGATGAATGAAGATGAAAAATGTCAAAAGACACACAGTAAAAACGCATAAAAGTCTTCTCAAGGTTTTAGCCATCATTTCCCCCCTTGTTTGAACTATCTTTTATTAATTTATTGATAAAACCGATGAATTGTTTTTCACTTCCTGCATATTTTCCAACATCTTCAGCGAACTGGAAATAAAATGTTTTAATGCCATCATCTTCGATTAGGAATTCGCAGAGGTGCTTATCGTATGTGCCGGAGCCCAGCGGCCTGTATTTATCGGTCCCTTCAATTTTTTCCAGCAATACAAGTGTCCGCGCGTCCTGTACGTATTTTCCGTGATAAGTGCTCGGTCCGGCAATTGA
>JAPKZM010000073.1 GCA_026393775.1 Candidatus Aminicenantota bacterium | reverse complement strand
CCTGAGCAGCCCCCTGTTCAAGCTGCTGGAAGTCGGACTCTGGGGGGTCATCCTGTTCCACGCTTTCAACGGCGTACGCATCGTTATCGTCGATTTCTTCAAGGGCTCGCTGGCGCAAAAGAAGTGGTTCGTTTTGCTGATCACCATAGCCTTCGTCATGTGGGCGCTGGGATCGTACCTGATCCTGTCGCACGTATTTTAAGGAGGCCCTCATGAACAAGGATTTCAAGCAAACGTCGCGCTCGGGTTCGCTCGCCTGGCTGCTGCAGCGCATTTCGGCCGTCATCCTTTTCATCCTGCTGATGCTGCATTTCGTGACCTACCATTTCCTGGGCAAGGGCAAGCCGGTCAACTACCATTGGGTCATGTCCAAGGTCGGCAACTGGTGGTTCCCGCTGCTGCAGTTCATGTTCCTGATCACCGCCCTGTACCACGGACTGAACGGGCTCTGGTCGGTCCTGGAAGACTATACGACTAGTAAAACCTGGCGCTTGGTCTGGTACAGCCTGCTGCTGACGGTCGGGGTCGTCCTGTTGTTCGTCGGCACCCTGACCATCATCAAACTCTACACCCTCAAGATCGCCTAGGAGTAACACCATGAAAATCGATGAAGCAAGAAATTATCACAAGATCGACGCCGTGATCGTCGGGGCTGGACTGGCCGGACTCCGCGCTGCTTTGGAAGTGGCCAAGAGCGGCTTATCGGCGTCGGTGATCAGCAAGGTTTATCCGACCCGTTCGCATTCGGGCGGAGCCCAGGGGGGCATCGCGGCCGCCCTGGCCAACGTGGGCGAGGATTCTCCGCAGCTGCACATGTTCGATACCATCAAGGGCAGCGATTATCTGGCCGACCAGGATATTATCGAACTTTTTGTCAACGAAGCCATCAAGACCGTTTACGAGTTCGAGCATATGGGCGTCCCCTTCTCGCGCACCGAGGACGGGCGGATCAACCAGCGCGACTTCGGCGGCCATTCATCGCCGCGGGCCTGTTTCGCCCAGGACGTTACCGGCCATGTCCTGCTGCACACCCTTTACGAGCAGTGCCTGAAGCACAATGTGCTTTTCTTCAACGAGTTCCAGGTCCTGTCGCTGCTGATCGAGAACGACGTGGCACGCGGCCTGGTGGCCTGGGACATCCGTCAAGGCGGCCTCCATATTTTTCACGCCCGCGCGGTCCTGCTGGCCACCGGTGGCTACGGCCGGGCTTGGAAGGTGACCTCCAACGCGCATGCCAATACCGGCGACGGCGTGGGCCTGGTGCTTGAAGCGGGCCTGCCGCTCGAAGACATGGAGTTCGTCCAGTTCCACCCGACCGGGTTGTACAAGCATGGCATCCTTCTTTCAGAAGCCGCCCGCGGCGAAGGGGCCTACATCATCAACGACCAGGGCGAGCGTTTCATGAAAAAATACGCGGCCGCCAAGATGGAACTGGCGCCGCGCGACATCGTCTCCCGCTCCGAACAGACCGAAATCAACGAGGGCCGCGGCATCGGCGGCAAGGACTACGTCTACCTCGATTTGCGCCATTTGGGCAAGGAGAAGATACTGCAGCGCCTGCCGCAGATCTACGACCTGGCCTTGAATTACCTCAAGGTCGACGCCATTAAGGATGCCGTCCCCATCCAGCCCACGGCCCACTATTCTATGGGCGGCATTCCGGCCAACGCGCACACCGAAGTGATCCGGGACGCCAAGGGCACCGTGGTCAGGGGCCTGTACACGGCCGGCGAAGCTTCCTGCCTCTCGCTGCATGGCGCCAACCGCCTGGGTTGCAACTCTCTCCAGGACGCTGCCACCTTCGGCCGCATCGCCGGTATCCGCATGGGCGAATTTTGCCGGGAGAACGCCTACAACGATCTGCCGGCCGAGCCCCTGGCCAAGGCCCAGGCCAAGATCGACCGCCTGTGGCAAGCGCCGGGCAAGGAAAAGCACGCCGACATCCGCGAGGAATTGCAAGTAAACATGACCAAGTACATGGGGGTCTTTCGCTGCGAGAGCGAGATGTTGAAAATGAAGGCCATCATCAAGGAATTGCAGGAGCGTTACCGCCGGGTGGCGGTCGACGACCACGGCGCCGCCTTCAACTTGGACCTGATCGAAGCCCTGGAACTAGAGAACCTGCTCAGCTTTTCCGAGGTGATCGTCGAGGGGGCCCTGGCGCGCAAGGAATCGCGCGGCGCCCATTTCCGCACCGATTTCCCCAAGCGTGATGACGGCCAGTGGCTGAAGCACACCCTGGCCTGGCGCCGGGATGGAAAGATCGTCCTCGATTTCGGCAAAGTGGTGGTCATCTACCCGCAGTACCAGCCTCAGGAAAGGAAATATTAAGGAGGATGCAAAAATGGCTAAAATAGATATATCGGTAAAGATTCTGAGATACCTGCCGGGAAAGGACGAGAAGCCGCGCTGGCAATTGTTCCAGTTCGCCATCGAGGACGAGGCCACCATTCTCGACGTGCTCAACGAGATCCACTGGCAGCACGACGGTACCCTCTCCTATCGCCGCTCCTGCCGCAGCTCGATCTGCGGTTCCTGCGCCATGAAAGTCAACGGCCGCAACGTGCTGGCCTGCGAGACGCCGATCCACCGCTTCGGGACCAAGCTGAAGATCGAGCCGCTTTCGGGCTTTTCCATCATCAAGGACCTGGTCGTCGACCTGGAGCCGTTCTTCGCCAAGCTGAAGCGCATCAAGCCCTACCTGATCGTTGACAAGCCGCTGCCCGACAAGGAGTTCATCCAGTCGACGGCCGAGCTGCAAGCGATCGGCGAATCGACGCTGTGCATCCTCTGCGCCGCCTGCAGCGCGGCCTGCCCGAGCTCGTGGCCCAACCAGGACTACCTCGGCCCAGCCGCCCTGCTCAAGGCCTACCGCTTCGTTTTCGACAGCCGCGACGACGGCAGCGACGAGCGGCTGGAGATCATCAACGACAAGAACGGCGTCTGGCGCTGCCACACCATCTTCAACTGCATGGAAGCCTGCCCCAAGAAGATCAAGATCACAGACTACCTGTCGCGCTTAAAGGTCAAGGTGGTCGAGAACTCAATATAAGGGAAAAAAAGAAAGATTTAATTTAGACGAAAAATCTATTGCCAGTTCCTTCTTTGCTTTAAGTTGAACAGCCGGAGTCAGGTTCTCCGTCGGCTAAAAAAGCCGGATGCTATTTTTTCTTTCTGGCTTTTGCCTTGGGTTTGGCTTTTTTAACGGTCTTGGCTTTTGCCTTGACTTTGGTCTTGGTTTTGGCAGCTTCGGCCTTGCTCTTGCGTTTGATGTCCATGCTATGGGACTTCTTGTAGCTCTGGATGTCCTTGAAGCGGCCTTTGCTGTCGCGCACCGCGTAGAGCTTAGTGCCCTTTGAGCTGCGCATGACTGTTCTTTTGATTGGCATATGTCCTCCCTTCAATCAATAATTTAAATTATAAAATTTTAAAAACATATTGTAAACAAAATAAAAAATTTGGATGACTATTTTTTTTTGTAGTTGGATAATATTGCGGTTGAATGTATAAATAGTCGAAAATTTATGCGGATTTTGTTTTTATCTATGGGCGAGGGCTCCCTTTGGGAACAAACAAATTAGGTTACCAACACTATAGGTTTCGTAGAGCCTGTATAGAAACGAAACCTATCTAGTGTTGGTATAGTCACACTAGTTGGTTTCAGCGGATAACTGAACTAGCTGAAACCAAAGTGTGACTACCACCAAAGTCGGTGGATAATTTGTGCTGCAAGCCCCACCCCTACAATTAATTAAAAAACTTTCAGCAACTCCATTTGCACATTCAACGGCCGGGCCAGGGTTTGGAAATGGTTGTCCAGGGTAAGCACGGTCAGAACATGCGTCTTGGCCAGGGCGGCGATCAGCAGGTCGGAGAGGGGCATGGTAATTCCTTTTTTGCGCAGTGCGGCTCCCATTTTTCCGGTTATTGAAAATATCTCACGGGTCGCTTCCAGGTAAGGCAGACCGAAAAAACATTCTTCCAAAAAGCGCTGATCTTTTTCATTGCTTATCCCGGTGATCAATTCGGCCAATATGATTCCCGAGACATGCGCCCGGTTCTCGTCTAAAAGTTTTTCCAGCCGCTTTTTTACAGCGATTTTTTTCCCGCGGAAATATTCAACCCAGACCGAAGTATCGACCAGGTATTCATTCATCCAGTTCTCTCCGCCTGAGTGCCCGTACATTCAAATCAATGTGGATTTTTCCCCAGGCCCCCTTGAGCTTCTGTCGCCGCAATCGGTTGAGCATCTCATGCAAGGCCTTGTCGATGATCTCGGTTTTGCACTTCACTCCGGAAAGTTTGGAGATCTCCCCCAAAACGTTCTCTGAAATATTAAGCGTAGTTCTCATCCGCATCTCCTATCTGCATAATAAATACATATTAATTAAATGGCAATTCTGGGGAGCTCGAGGAATTTTTTCTTGTGTAGCGACTGTCCTTCAAACCCTCCCGATTTGATTTGTCTTTAATTCATTGGGAAGTGCAATTCTTCCGTATAGTTCGGGTTTTGAGGAACGGGCGGGTTATCCCCTAGCGGGGACATACTTTCACTATGATTTCAACAACCATAAGACTGGTTGAAATCATTTAGTGAAAGTATACCATCACTAGATGTTTTTGGCGGCTTAGCGATATTTCCAAAAACATATTGATGGTAGACAAATTAGATCTACCAAAATCGGTGGATAATTTGAGTTACAAACTCGCTACACCAGGGTTTTCTTTACCTTAAACCGTTAATTATCTGCCGTTCGCTTACAAGTGTTTTTTGACCAGCGCGATGACCTCGGGCAGGTCCATGCCGATCTTTTTCAGGTGCTCGACCGTGGGCACGCCGTCCTTGGACCAGCCGCGGCGCTTGAAGACGGCGTCGATCAAACTTTCGTACTGCTGTTCGCGGTATTGGCGCAGGAGCTTGATCTTCTCCACCGTGCTCTTGCCGGCGGGGTCGATGTTCTGCTTTTCCTGCAAAGCCTTGTCGTAGCGCTCGTCGCGCGATTCGTATTCCTCGACCGTGACCGGCCCCATGGCGCGGTAGGGCGGGTAGTCCTCGGGGCGCTTGCCGTGGCCCATCTTCAGGTTGAAGACGCGCTGGAAGTTGTAGACCCGCTCCGACTGCAGCATGAGCTCTTCCTTGTCGATGCGTTCGCCGGTGATGGCGTTGTAGATGTCCACGTAGTTCTGCACATGCTCGGGGACCTTGTTGGGCTCGGAATTCTCGGCGTTGTTGGCCGGCTCGATGTCGTTCCAGGGGAGCTTGCAGAGGCCCTGCAGGCTGAACCAGGTGCGGAAGACCGGAAAGTAATGCAGCGCTTCGGCTTTCTTTTCGAAAGTGGGGATCATGTTGTTGACCATGTCCATGAAGATCAGCCAGGCTTCGTCGTGCTGCGGCCCCTTGTTGGTCAGGTAATAGCCGCCCTGCTGGGCCAGCGACTCCTTGGACTGGTACTCGGACTGCTCCAGCCCCTTGCCGTGCATGCCGATGTCCTTCAAGAACTGGGCGTCGGCGCCGTACTCCTTGACGAAATATCCTTGCATGTACTTGACGCCCTTGCCGGCGATCAAACCGAAACCCTCGCCGCGGGCGATCTGGTGCATCATCTCCAGGGCCGCCCGCCAGTTGCCCCAGGTCATTTCCAGGCCCCCGGTGCGCTCCTTGTTCAGGATGCCGTTCTCGTAGCAGTCCATGATGAAGCCGGTCATGGTGCCGAAGGAGATGGTGTCCAGGCCGTAGGTGTCGCAATAAAAGTTGATTTCGATCACCGCGGCCGGGTCGAAGATGGCCGGGTTGGAGCCGCAGCCGCCGACGGTCTCGTATTCGGGACCGTCGACCAGGACCTTTTGTCCTTTATATGGCCCGGTGCGCAGCTCGAAGTTGTCCACGCCGTGGGCGCAGGACAGGGTGCAGCCGAACCAGCAGCCGTCGGGGACGTTCTGGGTGAAAAAATCCTTCCAGACCCAGGAGGCCAGCTTGACCGCATCGGGGTGGCTGCCGTAGCGGAAGTTCTTCGTCGGCAGCAGGTCATAGTCGTTCATAATCTCCACCAGGTGGGCGGTGCCGATGGTGCGCATGTGGCACTGCTTGTCGTCGAGGCTCAGGATCTCCTTGTGCAGCTTCAGCCCGGTCTTCTGCAGGGTTTCCATGTCGACCGGGTTGTTCGACTTCCCGGTCAGGCCCGAGTACTTGACCACCAGCGCCTTGATCTTCTTGTTGCGGAAGACGGTGCCGGTGCCGCCGCGGCCCGCCTGCTTCAGGCGCGGCAGTTTGCGGCGCTTGTCCCAGTAGGAGAAGTTCAGGCAGCCGATCCAGGCATGCACGGCGCCGCGCCCGGCCGAGACCACTGACACGTATTGCTTCTCGCGCTCGTTGGCAGCGAACATCTCGTGCAGCTGTTCGGCCAGGACGTGCGAATCGACCGCTTCGAGCGGCGCTTCCAGGATCTGGATCTTGCCCTGGTTGCCGTCGATGTAGATGATGATCTCGCGGTCCGACTTGCCCTGGATCTCCATGGCGTCGAAGCCGGCGAACTTCAGGTAGGGGCCGAAATGGCCGCCGACGTTGCAGTCGACGGGGATGCCGGTCTGCGGCGAAATGGTGGTGACGATCGACTTGCCGGAGCCGGGGTAATTGGTATTGCCGGCGATGGGGCCCATGGCGATACAGATCTCGTTTTCCGGGCTGTCCCATTTCGTGTCGCCGCTGAC
>JAPKZM010000127.1 GCA_026393775.1 Candidatus Aminicenantota bacterium | reverse complement strand
GACCGCCACCACCACCACATTCAAATACGAAAAACACAAAGCCAGCTTCGCGGGCTACACCACTCCGGGCTTTAGAATCAAGATCGACGCCGAGACCATGATCGTCAACTCCAATGTCCTCGATGCCAGCGGCGATTGGGGCACCCTGACCGTCACCCGCGGCACGCAGGCCACCACCGGCACCGTCGCGGCGGCCCACCCCGCCGGCGCGGCCATTATGATCTACAATAATGCCGGCCTGGGCATCGACGAGTACACGCCGCTGACCAGCCTTTTTTCCAGCCTGCAGCATGTTGTCGAGGCTACCGGCGATGTCGATCCAACCTTTACCGAACACAGGACAGAATTCACTCCCCATAAAGACTGCTGGCGCTACAAGCGCGTCTTCACCCGCATCCAGGTGGCGCGCGAGGCTCTGTGCGACGTAATCACGGCCAAGAACAAGCTGCTCAGAGCAGCCAACCTGGTCGCCGCGGCCACCGATGTTGCCCCTGACCTGACCTATGATAGTTTTAGTGCCCGCACCGACTTCCTGGCCATGGCCGCCCCCTTCTACATCAAGGTCAGCGACCCTGATAATTCGGGCAGCGACGAAATCATGCTGGTCACCGCCCACGACCCGGATACTTCTAATCTGACCGTGACTCGCGGCCAGCGGGACACCAGCGCCTGCGCCCATGCTAGTGACTCGATTATTTCGACCTATTCCGGGACCCGCGACCTGGTCCGTTTCGGTATCTTCACCTTCAGTACTCAAGCTGCTGATAGCCCTGCCAACAAACTGGTCGATCTCAACGACTTCGGCCAGAAAAACACCGACGGCACTTACAAAGCAGCCGCTTACATCAACGATGCCATCCTAGATAATATCGGCGGCGATGCCATAAATCCGGCCACCAATCCGGTCAACCCAGTCATCTTGGCCAGAGGCAGTACTCCTCTAGCCAGAGCTCTCACCTATGTATGGAACTACCTGAAGCCCAATACCGGTGCTAATTATATCAACACTAGCGACTGGAAAGCCGTTGACAAAGACACTTTTGGTACTGCGGAAAAATTCCAAACCCTCCCCGGCGCCACCCATGTCAGTCCCATAGGCTCGCCCATGGAGTACTGGTGCCAGGAAAACTTTGCCGTGATGATCACCGATGGTGAAGCCACGGCAGACAGCGGCTATATGGGCTATGGTGTGTTCAGTCAGGGCAGCCGAAAAACGGCCCTTTGCGGCAACATCAGCAGTGATTTTACCAAATTCGATTATAATCGCAGCTCTTACCCCACCCCCTGGGGCGATACCGTGAATGATGGCAGCGAGTACCTCACCGACGTGGCTTATTTTTTATCCCACCAGGACATGTTCCCCACTACCAGGATCATAACCGGCCATTGGAATACTACCCAAGAACCTGTTACCAATATTAGAAATAACTTCTATGACTCAGGCACTGCCGAAGCCGACGGTGAAAATCTATACCACGAATCCGACACCGATGTGTACAAGGAATGGCCGGGCAATCAGAACATCAAGACTTACACCGTAGGTCTATGCGTCTCTAATACCGTATTGCCGAAAGCCGCCAAAAACGGCGGCGGGGCAAGTTTCACCGCCTCGAATTACAGGGATCTGAGCGACGCCTTCCTGAATATCATCACCAGCGTCGAATTGGCGCAACAACCCATGACTTACACCACCTATGCCGCGCCCAAGCAGTCGATCACCGGGGGCAATTACGGCTATGTCGCCCACTTCATACCCCGATTAAGGACGATGTGGGAGGGACATTTGCGCCGCTACCGCCTCGGCGACGACGGTTCCTTTCCCGATAACATCGACAACCCGGCCGCCACGGTCGTTGTTGGCGGCGCTAATGTCGTATCTTTCCAATGGAATGCCGGCGTAATACTAAACGGCCGGACCACGGCGCGCGTGGTGTACACGAGCAAGCCCAGCTCGGGCTCCTGGCCGCGCCTTGATTTCATGGGCAGCAGTATCACCGCTGCCGACCTGGATGTCACCAGCGGCCAGGTCGCCCTGGTCAAGAATTTCATCCAAAACTTCAACAAAGCCGATGGCATAGATGCCAATAGCGAATACAACGGCCTCTACAGGCTTGGCGAGACTTTCCATTTCAACCCACAGCTGGTCGGCTATCCGCTGTCATGGAAAGCCAATTTTGACCTCAGCTACAAAAGCTTCTACGAACAGTATGGCGCCGGCGGCGCGGCACCGCGCGCCGAAGTCGTCTATGCCGGGGCCAATGACGGCAAGCTGCACTGCTTCCAGGCCAGCAACGGCAACGAACTGTGGAGTTATGTCCCCTTCGCGCACTTGAAGAAACTTAAAGATAAGTTAGTTTACAATCCTTTAAAACACACCTATTTTAACGACGGCAAATCCCTGGTCAAGGATATCAAGGTAGCCAAGTCCGATGGAACTTTTTATAACGATTACCGCGACTGGAAAACCGGGCTCTTCTTCGGCATGGGCATCGGCGGCCGTTCCTATTGCGCCCTGGATGTCACCACCCCCGCGGATTTAAAGATTTTATGGGAGACGGATGAAGACGCCGAAACCACAGCCGACGGTCGCATGGGCTTTACCGAAGCCAAGCCGGTGGTGGTGGACATGAACGGCGGCAGCACCCTGGGCAATTTCCCGGCCGTCATCCTGCCCGGGGGCTATAACGCGTGTGAAGAAAAAGCCACCGAAATGAGTGTCCTGCCCTGGCAAAGGCGCGAGGGCAAGGCGCTGTATATCCTGAACGCCGATACCGGGGCCCTGGTCAAGAAATTTATCTACGGTGCTTCTCTCACCGAGACGGGCAATGCCTCCACTGGCTATATCGAAACCAACCCCGGTTTCCTCACCGCCATGACCGCCGCCCCGACGGTCCTCGATAAAAACAACGACGGCCTGGCCGACGTCATCTACCTGGCTGAAAGCGGCGACTACCGGGTCGCCAACACCTATGGCGGCGCTATCTGGAAAATCAACTGTTATGGCGATCCCGCCAATTGGGTGGCGCAAAAAATATATCAGGCCGACGACGGGCAGACCATTTTTGTCTCGCCTTCTTTGGCTTATGACAACGACTACCGCGTCTGGGTGATGTTCGGCACCGGACGCCGCTCCCAGCCCGCCGAGGGTTTAGGCACAGGTTCAGGTTTCACCAACCTGACCGGGCAATTCGTGGCTTTCATTGACGATAACAGCGGCACCATCATCACCAATGCCGACCTTCATGAAGCTGTCACAGCGGGAGATACTGAATATACCATCGATAACAGCGGCACGGTCAAGAAAGGTTTCTGGTTCACCTTCCACTTGGCGCATGAAATCATGTACGAACCCCAGCCGCTGTATATCAACAGCCAAGTCTATTTCATGACTTTTACCCCCCAGGAAGGAACTGGTTCACCCGGCGGTGAAATCTGCGGCGGTAGTTCTTCTGTCAACGGCAGCCATTACATCTACCAGTTCAAGCTGAACTCGACCGGCAACACCTTCATCCTCGGCGATTTCTTGATTCAAGCCGGCAAGATCCTGGGTTTCGGGCCCATGGGTGACAAGTTTATCATCTATGTTGGCGCCGGCGATGCGGGTAATTTCAAACCCAATGCCGGAGCAGGTGGAATGGTGACTTTTACTATCGAAAACAAGAACAGTACCATGTTCTGGAAAGAAGACAAAAAATAATCAGGTTAATCGGGTAGGGGCACGCCCCCTTGCGGGGACAAGTCGCGGCGTGCCCTACATCCGTCGCGTGTTTGAAAAAAAAATACTGGGGTAATATAATTCGCGTATTGCTATATTTCGCCCGGGAGGTCGCCGATGAAGCGGATTAAGGTATTTTCAGTGGCACTGGCCCTGCTGGTCCTGGCCGCCTGCGGTGGTTCCGGCACGACCGATCAGGCAAAGCCTGAAGATAAAACCGGAATCGGACGGATCGCTGCCGAAAGAGCCGCCAGTGCAGAGAGCCGCGCCGTCTCGCCCAAGGCCGCAAGTGGGACTTCATTGCGCATCAGCGTCGTGCGCATCAGCCCGGCCGATCTGTTCGCGAACGTTGACTTGAATGCTGAAGCTCTAGTCGTACCTCCCGTGCCCGAAGTGATCGACTTCGAGTACCGCTGGTTCGTCACCAACCGGGAGGTAGCGGATGCCAGCGGCCCCATATTGCCAAGCGGCAACTTCCGCAAACACCAGAGCGGTTTGCTGACTTGGCAAATTGACGATAAGACTATTGAAAGGCTGGGCGAGACAATCGTTATTTCATTGAGCGTCGGCGATAACGATGGCCAACCCACCACGGGCACCCTTACCCTGCGCTTTCAAAAAAATATTGCCACGCAGCCTTTATAGTAGGGCTAATTTATCCCCCCTGTTTCCCCCCTTCGATAAGGGGGGATAAAGAAAGAGATTGTTCTTTTTCGAGCGGCAGAAATCTTCTTGGGAATTCCCCCCTTACCAAGGGGGGTTGGGGGGATTGAGATAACCGGTTGAAAAAAGCGTCCCAAAATAATATAATAGCGCCTTAAAATAGAAATCATGAATCGTGAAAAGAATAGATCCGACAACCTGCGCATCGCCGGCATTGGCCGCTGCGCCGGGATCCATATACGCGTCAACGGCCGCATGATAACGGCCTTCCCCGGAGAGACCGTGCTGGCGGCCCTGACGGCGGCCGGATACAAGGTGCTCAAGAAAAGCAACGTGCGCGGCGAAGCCAGAGGCCCCTTTTGCGGCATGGGCGTCTGCTATGAATGCCTGGTGACCATCGACGGCACCCCCAAGCAGCGTTCCTGCATGGTTGAAGTGGCGGACAACATGGAGATCATCCTGTATGAACCGGACAACGGTTGAAGTGCTGATCATCGGCAACGGCCTGGCCGGCATTGTGGCCGCCAACCGCCTGGTCGCCGCCGGGGCGGATGTGATGCTGCTCGACGAAAACATCCACATCGGCGGCCAATTGCTGCGCCAGATACCGGAGCGGCTTGGCTCGCTCAGGGTCTATCACCCCGACTACGTCAAGAAGATCGGCTTCGAATTCATCGCCGCCCTAAGGACCGAAAAAATCGTTGTCCGCAACCGCGCCCGCGTCCTCGGCATCTACCCCGGCCGCGAGGTGCTGATCGAAACCGCTGAAAAAAAAGTCAGCACCGTGAAGGCGGAGCGGATACTCCTGGCCACCGGGGCGCGGGAAAGATTCCTGCCTTTCCGCGGCTGGACGATGCCGGGCGTTCTCTCCAGCGGCGCCGTGCAGGTCCTCATCAAGAGCAGCGGCGTGCTGCCGGCCCGCGACCTGGTCATCGGCGGCTCCGGCCTGTTTTTATATTCGGTGGCCTATGAGTGCCTAAAGGCGGGCGCGAAGCTCCGCGCCGTGCTCGAACAGACTCCGCTGTGGAACAAAATACCCCTGACCTGGCAGCTGCTGCACCAGCTGCCGAAATTGACCGAGGGGAGCCGCTTCCTGAGTAAATTGATTTTCTCGGGAGTCCCCTTGCGTTACAGCACCCGGATCATCGAAGCCCGCGGCAACGGGGCGCTGGCCCAGGTGGTCAGCGCCCCGGTCGATGGCAAGGGCAACATTGTCAGCGGCAGGGAAAAAATTTACCCGACGCAGCTGTTGGCGACGGGATTCGGTTTTTCCGCCAACATCGAATTGGCGCAAATGGCCGGCTGCCTGAGCGCATACGCGGCGGAGCGGGGGGGCTGGGTGGTCAAAACCGATGCCAACCTGGAAACTTCCCTGCCGGGGATTTTTACCGCCGGGGAGACCACCGGCATCGCCGGGGGCTTGAAATCGATCTGCGAAGGGGAGATCGCCGCCCTCTCCATCCTGCGCCAGATGGGGCGCCCATTTGGGCCGGCGCATGAAAAGCGGTTGGCCAAGCTGCTCAGGCAAAGGCGCCACCATCTGCAATTCGGCAAGTATTTCAACCTGCTCTACCGCATCCCCGCCGCGGCTTATCTCGACATTCCCGATGAGACCCTGATCTGCCGCTGCGAGGAGGTGACCATGGGCGATATCCGCCGGGCCGTCGCCAACGGTTATGACACGCCGGCGACGCTCAAGATCGCCCTGCGCAGCGCCATGGGGGATTGCCAGGGGCGCATTTGCGGGCCGATCATCTACGATATCCTGGCCGCGCTGACCGGCCGATCCCAGGCCGAAATGACGCCGCTGGTGGTCCGGCCGCCGGTCAAGCCGGTGAGCATCGAGTCGCTGGCGAGCTATTCTGAATAACTCAGTGATTAGTGAATAGTAAGTAGTGATTAGTTAAGAAAGAATTAAAAAATATTTCGATTACTTGTCTTCACCAATCACTAATCACTAATCACTAATCACTAATTACTACTCAAACTCCTGGTGCTCGGTTCTGCTAATGATCTCTTCCTGCAGCTCAACGCCGATATCCACGAAGTAATCGCTGTAGCCGGCCACGCGCACGATCAGATCGCGGTAGCGCTCCGGGTGCTTCTGGGCGGCGCGCAGGGTCGCCGCGTCGACCACGTTGAACTGCACATGATGGCCGTGCAAACCGAAATAAGCGCGCACCAGGTTGGCCAGCTGGCCGATGCCGCGCTCATCGGCCAGGAGCTGCGGCGTGAATTTCTGGTTAAGCAGCGTGCCGCCGGTGCGTAAGTGGTCGATCTTGGCTGCCGACTTGATCACCGCGGTCGGCCCCTGGCGGTCGGCGCCCTGAACCGGCGATATCCCTTCGGACAGGGGTTCTCCGGCTTTGCGCCCGTCCGGCGTGGCGCCCGTTTTCCTGCCGAAATAGATATGGACGGTAGTCGGCAGCAAATTGATGCGATAGCGGCCGCCGCGCATGTTGGGACGGCCGTCGATGGCGGCGAAATACAGTTCGAACACCTTTTTCATCAGGTCATCGGCCGCGTCATCATCGTTGCCGTAGCGCGGGGTTTTGTTGAGCAGCAGCTGGCGCGACGCTTCACGACCGCGGAAATCGGAGTCGAGGAGAGAGAGCAAGCGCTTCATGGAGAGCCTTTTGTCCTGAAAGACATGGCGCTGGATGGCGCTGAGGCAATCGCTGATGGTCCCCAAGCCGACACCCTGGATGTAGGAGGTATTGTAGCGGGCGCCGCCCTCATGGTAATCCCGGCCGTTGGCGATGCAGTCGTCGATGAGCAGGGACAGGAAAGGCACCGGCAGGTAGCGGGCATACAGGCGGTCGATGACATTGCTGCCGCGTATCTTGATATCGATGAAAAAGCGCAACTGCTTCGCGAACGCGGCCAGCAGGTCATCCATGCGTCTGAACGCTGCCGGGTCTCCCGTTTCCAGGCCGATCCTTCTGCCGCTCAGCGGGTCGATGCCGTTATGCAGGGTGATTTCAAGAACTTTGACCAGATTGAAATAGCCGGTCAGGATGTAGCTTTCGCGTCCGAAAGCCCCGGTTTCCACGCAGCCGCTGGCGCCGCCGCGGCGGGCGTCGGCAAGCGATTTTCCCTGGCGCAGCAGTTCGGCGACGATGGCCTCCGAGTTGAATAACGACGGCTGGCCATAGCCGGTCCTGACTATTTCCAGCGCCCTTTTTAAAAAGGCATCCGGGCTTTTCCTGCTGATCTGCACGGCGGAGCTCGGCTGCAACAGGCGCATCTCCTCAACGACCTCCAGGATCAGGAAGGAAAGCTCGTTGACGCCGTCTTCGCCCTTAGCGGTCAGGCCGCCGGTATTGATCAAGGCAAAATCGGTATAGGTGCCGCTTTCCTCGGCGGTGACCCCCACCTTGGGGGGCGAGGGGTGGTTGTTGAACTTGATCCAGAAAGCCTGCAGCAGCTCGCGGGCTTTTTCGCGCGTCAGGCTGCCGTCGGCCAGGCCCCGGCGGTAGAAGGGGAGGAGGTGCTGGTCCAGGCGGCCGGGATTGAAGGCGTCCCAGGGATTGGCTTCGCTGATCACCCCCAGGTGGATGAACCAATAGTGCTGCAGGGCATCGTGAAAATCGCGCGGGGCATGGGCCGGAACCCAGGCGCAGGCGGCGGCGATGGCGCGCAGCTCTTTCTTGCGCGCGGGATTTTTTTTCGCTGTCATCTGTGACCGTGCCTTGGCCGCGTAGCGCCCGGCAAAGGCGATGATGGCATCGGCGGCGATGGCCATGGCCTGAAGCTCCTCGCTCTTGGCCAATGCCTCCGGATCTTGCAGGAAATCAAGAGCCGCAAGGCTGGCCCGGATCTGTTTCTTAAAATCGCCGCATCCCTGGCGGTAGATTTTATCGCCGCAGACGGTGTGGCCCGGGGCACGCTGCTCCATGAATTCGGTGAACACGCCGGCCCGGTAGGCTTCCAGCCATTCGGGAGTCATGCAAGCGAACAGTTTGTCGCGCATGGTCTTTCCCGACCAGAAAGGGATGATTTCCCGCGCGAATTGGCGGCGGGTGGTTGCGCTGACGCGGAAGGGAATTTTGGGGCGCCTGGCCAGGATTTCGAGGTCGGCCAGGGAATGACAGGTGATCTCCGGATAGGTCGGGGTGGCCTTGGCGGCGGGCCCCCTTTCGCCGACGATCAGCTCACCCGGCAGGATGGTTATTTTTTTATGGTTCAACAGGTAAGCGAAAGCCTCTGCCCGCAGCAGGGGAGCGGACAGGCCGCGGCAGGCGGCGCTTTTGTAAAAACGGGTCAGCAGCATTCCCCGCTCGGCGGAAAGCTCGGGAACCGCCCGCAGGCTTTGCCGGCGCAATTTCTTGATCCGATCGTTCATGTCAGCCTCCGCTGATTACGGTTAATTTCCGCTGGCGAAAAATTTCCATGATCTGTTGAATTTTCGCGGCCGAAGGTGGCCGGGCGCCGGGCATTGGGTCGGTTTGGCCCAAGCGCTCCCTTTTGCTTCCGCCGCCCCGGTGATAGGGGAGAAGGTGGACCGGGTGCGGCCGCGGCAAGGCAGCGCAATAATCGGCCATGCGTGCCAGTTCAACCTCCGAGTCGTTGCTGCCGGGGATGAGCGGAATGCGGATGGCCAGGGACCGGGCCGCATGCGAAACGCGCGGCAGATTCTCCAGGATCAGGTCATTGGGCATGCCGGTGAGGCGGCGATGCCTGCCCAGATCGATGCTTTTCAAATCAAAAAGAAAAAGATCGACCCACGGCATTATTTTCGTGAAGCTGGCCCAGGGAGCGTGGCCGCAGGTGTCCACCGTTGTGTGCCAGCCTTTTTTTTTCGCCTGCCGCAGCAACGCGAGTAAAAAATGGGCTTGCTGCAGCGGTTCACCGCCTGAAAAAGTGACTCCGCCTGCCGAGCTCCGGTAGAAAACGGCGTCCTTGGCCAATTCGTCAATGACCTGTTCGGCACTGACGAAGCGCCCGGCCATTTGCAGCACTTCGGCGGGGCAGGCGCTCACGCAAAGGCCGCAATGATCACAGCGCTCGCGCTGGAGGACAATCTTCGCTGCGTATCTGCTCAAGGCCTTGCGCGGGCAGGCTTTGATGCAGGACCGGCAATCGCTAAGGCAGCGTCTGGAGAAGACCATTACTTCCGCTGCGGGGGAAATGCCTTCCGGGTTGTGGCACCAGCGGCAGCGCAAGGGACAGCCCTTGAAAAAAACCGTACTGCGGATGCCGGGGCCGTCATGGATGGCGAATTTCTTGATGTCGAAGATGATGCCTTTCATGAAAGTTAACTGATATCTGATATATCAGGTATGATAGCGAATGTCAAGGATGACGTCAGACGATAACATTTTTCATTCATGCGAACGAATGGGGAAAATGGGTTGTAGTGACAGGTCGCGACCTGTCACTACAGAGTCTTCCGGACTTGTAAAACAAAATTTGCATGGAGTATACTGTCGCCATGAGAGAAGCCAAAGCCGTGATCAACGTGAAATCTTTGAAGGAACAGGTTTACGAATACCTGCGCCAGCAGTTCCAAAAGCACCGCCTGCAGCCGGGGACAATGATCAACATGGAAAGCACCGCCAAAAAACTGGGCATCAGCAAAACGCCCTTGCGCGACGCGCTGCTGCAGCTGGAAATTGAAGGTTTCGTGACCATCAGCCCGCGCCGGGGCATATTCGTCAGCTCACTGCCGTTGCATGAGGTCAAGGAGTTCTACCAGGTGATCGGCGCCTTGGAAAATTCAGCCCTGCTGGAAAGCTATCCCAAGTTGGGCGCGGTCGGGATCAAAAAAATGGACACACTGAACCGCCAGATGCAAAAGGCCATCGAGCGCAATGATTTTGACCTTTTTTATGAAAAGAACCTGCTCTTTCACAACTGTTTCATTGATCCCTGCGGCAACAAAAACCTGAGCCGCATCATCGGCAACCTGAAAAAAAGGCTTTACGATTTTCCCCGGCAGCGCCAGTGGATCAAGGAGTGGGAAGAATCCTCCATCCGCGAGCATCAGGAGATCGTCGACTTTTTGGCCGCCGCCGATCCTGCCGCCGCGGCGCTGTTCCTGCGCGATGTCCATTGGTCGTACGAAGTCCAAGAGAAGTACATTCGAAAATATTATGAGCCGAGCGAACGGAAGGGGGTTTGACTTTACCCGTCAGACCCTTCAGACCCGTTGACATGGAAACTTAAGTCGGATATAATTCCGCCTGCGTTGGGATGTCGTCCAATGGCAGGACATATGACTCTGGATCATAGTATCGGGGTTCGAGTCCCTGCATCCCAGCCATTCTCCCTCTTTTACGTCCAACGCGCGGCGCTATCGTCTAGGGGTTAGGACGGGTGATTCTCAGTCACTAAACCGGGGTTCGAATCCCCGTAGCGCTGCCAATTCCCCACTGCGTTTCGGGGTTTTTCGCATTGCATAGTCATCCGATTTTTCATTGTACTGCAATTTGGTCCCCCCTTTTCGCCATTCGTGAACTCCTTAGGCAGCATTTTTAGGACTTCTTTCTTGTCGTCTTCGATCACGTGAGCGTAATGCTTGGTGTAGCGGTCAACCCCACTACGCTCCACTTCGCTGTTGAAATGCCTGATGGGGATCATGCTTAACATCTGCCGAAAAACTGTGTTAGAATATGACACGGCCGGCCTCCTTTTTTGGTGAGGTAGTTTTGTGAAAGAAACAATTTTACCTGATTGGAAAGTCGGCCCCTAATTTATAGTTTTATTAGGACAGTAGTGAGTAGAATTCAGTCATTCCAATTAAAAAAAGAGATGTAATATTAGTTGACAATAGTGTTTTTCCATTTTATATTCTTACAATATGGTTATATATATCTAAGGGGGGACTATTTAAATGAAATCAGTGATAAAAATTATTTTGCTGGTTTTTTTAATCTCTATGGCTTTCGCTTCGATTGTGTTTTTTTTGGGTTGCAATGTAATCGGTCAGTGCTACGGTGATGATGTCGAGTGTGGTGACAGTTGCTGCAGTAGCGGCACATACTGTGGCGCTGATAACATGTGTCACGTTACCGATCCGTGCCCCGATGGAGTCGAGTGTGCTGGTGGTTGCTGCAATAACGGCACATACTGTGGCACTGATAACATGTGTCACAGCACCGATCAGTGCCCCAATGGAGTCCCGTGTGCTGGCGGTTGCTGCAATAACGGCACATACTGTGGCACTGATAACATGTGTCACAGCGGCTCAACCACCGGGCATCTCTCGATAATGGATGACTATGGTTACCTATATGTCAACGGTTCCTACGTTGGCCAGGGTTCGGCCGTCGTGGAGCTTGCCCCGGGTACGTACACCGTTACCGACTATTCCCCCTCGACCGGCAAACTGTGTTGGCAGACGTCAATCAGGGTCAACGCTGGCTATTATAGCCGGATCACGAACAATACTTGGTGCCGGTAGGAGGTAGCCGTAAGGACATCGTCTCCTCCTCTCGATATATTGGTGGTAAAAGCAAGTATTACCACCTACTATTTAATTCGGAATCCTTTCAAGTTCTTTCTTGATAAGTATTTCCAAGATTTCTTTAGGAACAGCGCCAAGAAGTTTTCTATTTGATAGAAAAACTGTAGGAGTACCATTTACCTCTAAACTGCCGGCAATTTTTACTTGAAATTTTATTGCCGCTTCAATTTCCGGCGAATTCATTTTTGCCATAAATGTTTCTTTCGAAATATTTTGAATATTATATTTTTTAACTATCTGATCAAAGTTTTCAATAGCATTAGCAAGATTATATCTGTGCTTGTAATTGTTGTATTGTTTGAAATGTTCAAT
>JAPKZM010000004.1 GCA_026393775.1 Candidatus Aminicenantota bacterium | reverse complement strand
TTTCCCCGATCGACCATTTATCGGGGAGGGGACGAAAATCAAGCTCGGGCTGGGACGCGCCAGATACCTTTTCCAGGAGCAGTGACCGGGCCTTCTCTATTTCATCGATGATCTGCTGAAGTCGGGCACCCATGGCACTATGCGAGGTATGGTTCCCGGGACAACTTCCCGTGCGCTATCTTCAGCTTTCTGTCGACGTCGATCCCGTAGGGGCAGAGCGCGGACAGCGCGCCGTAATCCTTCGAGGCGTCCACCTTCCCCGCCAGCGCCTCGTACTCGGTCTTAGCCAGCTCCGTCTGGGCTAACCAATGCTTCAGGCGCTCCTGCAGCGCGTAGCGCGCGGTATCGGTGACGCGCATGTCGTCCATCTGCCTGTCGAAGACCCCCTCCAAAAGGAAGACCTTCTGGGGATCGAAATCCGCGGTCCGGCATTTCCCGCACAGCCGGCAGATGTAGCTGCCCAGCTCGGGCGCGGTGCGATACAGCTCTTCCTTCTCCGCTTCCGACATCGGGGTGAACCGGGAAACGATGCCCAGGTCGGTTTCCAGCATCGCGGCGGAATTGATACCAGCCGCAACGGTCGCCACCGGCAGGCTCAAGGCGTAGCGCAGCGCCGGCTCGGGCGATTTGTAGAGGTATCCGTCGGCCAGGGATTTCATGGCGATCACGCCGACCCCGCGCTGCCGGCACAGCGGCAGAAGCTCTCCCTCGACAGCCGGAAAGTTGAACCTGTCGTAGTAGTTGAAGCCGGTCATCAGCACGTCGAAATCGCGGCGCTTGACAGCGGCAAGCAGAGCGTCCGGTCTCCCGTGACCGCTGATGGCCAGGAACCGGAGTTTGCCGGCCTGCCGCGCTTCCATGGCACCTTCCAGGGCGCCGCCAGGGGCGAGGACCTGGTCCACATCCTCCAGGGTTTGCACCGCGTGTACGAACATCACATCGACATGGTCTGTCTTCAGGTTGCAGAGGCTGCGGTCAAGCTCCCTGAGCAATCCCTGCCGCGTACGCTCGGCGGACTTGGTGGCCAGCACGTATTCCGTGCGACGATGGGAGATTGCCTTTCCGATCTTTGCTTCCGATATGCCGTTGCCGTAGCCTGCCGCCGTCTCGATGTAATTGCCGCCCTGGTCGAGGTAGGCGCCAAGGAGCCTGGCCGCTTCCGCAGAAACGATTTCCACCAGGTGAAAGCCGCCGAAGCCGAGCACCGAAACCTGCAGTCCCGTTTTTCCCAGAGCGCGTTTCTGCATTCTCTCTCCCCCCTAGGACCGCCGCTGGCTTCTCTTCGCCACGTTGCCGGCCCTGCTGTTTCCAGAGTGTATCGCAAAGCCCCTTTTTTCTCAGCAGCTCCAGGTGCGGCCCCTCCAAGAAGACAGTGTGCGCCTTCCTCACGCTCCTCCATCTCGTGGGCAATCCCGGGCCCGAAGAACTCGATGAGCAGCTGGCATGCGCTGGGGCCGCCTCCTCGGTCCTGCGCCTTGAATGGGAAATGACGAAAGAGTAGAGTCGAAAAGCGTTCTTGTGTTCATGCGCGAGACACACGGGACGGAACTTGCATGGATCATGACACCGCAGCTTCGAAAAAAAGTACTCTCTCCTTTCTCTTGTCGGTTTCATTGTTTGTCCTGACCCTTTTCCTCTTCAGCCCAGCCAGGATCTCCATTGGCAACTTCATGGAGTTTTCCTATCCCTTTCATGAAAGCATGCTGTTCTTCCTGGCAGTTTCACTTGTACTGATAATGATCCTGCTTGTTTCAGCTTTGCTGTTATCTGGGAACCCGAAAGCATGCCGGCTCATCGTCTCAATGCTTACCGTGTCCGCTTTCTTGATGTGGTTCCAGGGAAACATATTTCTCTGGCAATATGGGGTGTTGAACGGCAAGGATATTGAATGGAAGGCTTTGATTCATTATGGAATTATTGATTCGGTATTCTGGGCCGTTTTCATGGCATTTTCGATTCTCAAGGCTGATTTTGTTTTTCGGATTGCAAGGCTCATGAGCCTTGCCTTGATCGCTGTGCAGCTTCTTTCGGTTTCCCAGGCCTGGATTTCGATGCCGAAAGATCAAAGCTTCAGGCAGCAGGAAAGCAATGCCGATACTCTTTTTCTTTTTTCGGAACATGTGAATGTCATCATTCTGGTTTTGGATACCTTCCAATCTGATATTTTCCAGGACATCATCCAGGAAGATGCCGAGCTGAAGGCTTCTTTCAGCGGTTTTACCTATTTCAGAAATGCATTGGCCGGTTCTGACGGAACAAGTGTATCCGTACCGAACATGCTCACCGCAAAAAATTATGATAATTGCGTTCCCTATCTTCATTTTGTAAGGAACTCTTTCCTCGACAATTCGTTGCCCAAGACACTCAAGGAGTACGGCTTCAGTCTCGATGTGTACCCTATATTCAAGTATTCGGTGTATACCGAATTTTCCGGTATTCCATGCTCCAGCAAAAAATTAATGGATTGGGGCTCGTTTTTCAGAGAGCAGGCTTTTATTGCGGATCTGGCGCTCTTCCGCAGCTTTCCGCATTTCATGAAGAAATTGATCTATCA
>JAPKZM010000319.1 GCA_026393775.1 Candidatus Aminicenantota bacterium | reverse complement strand
TTCGACGAGATCGAGCTGATCGCGCTGAACGAATTGAATCAAATCGTCGTCAAGGCCAGGGCGGCGGGCATCACGGAGTTCAAGGTCTCGTCCCGGCTGCTGCAGCCGATGGACCTCGACATCCGTATCGTCATGACCTGGGACGCCGACATGACCGATATCGACCTGTGGGTGACCGAACCGACCGAGGAAAAAGCTTTTTACAGCCACAATCGCACCTCGATCGGCGGGATGGTCTCAAAGGATTTCACCGACGGCTACGGCCCGGAAGAATACCTCATCCACAAGGCCAAACATGGCGTTTACAAGATCGAAGCCGATTACTACGGGAGCCACTCGAACCGCATGATCGGGCCGGTCACCGTGCAGGTCGATGTTTTCACCGACTGGGGGCGCCCGAACGAGAAGAAAAAGTCCCTGACCCTGCGCCTGGTGGAGAGCAAGGAGGTCGTCACCATCGGCGAGATCGAGTTCTAAAAAGTTGAATTATTGCGCCAAATTTTGCATACTGAAAGGTAATCGGCAAGGAGGCCCTGATGAACGGGTTGAGCTATTCGATCGCCGGCGAGGTGTTCGCCAGGTTTTCCGATTACCGGCGTGGCGTGGTTCTGGCCTACGATGTCCGCAACGGCGATTCGCCCGCTGAGTTGATGCAACTGCTCCGCCAGGAGGAGTCGCGGGCGCGGGAGCGGCTGAAGGTGGAGACTCTGACCCTTGAGCCGCGCCTGGCCTCGTGGCGCGAGGCTTTCCGTTTGTTGGGTTATAAGCCGGGCGACTTCCGGCCGTCGATCGAGGCGCTGCTGCGCCGGGTGCTGCGCGGCCAGGACCTGCCCTCCATCAATGCCCTGGTCGATATCGGCAACATCGTCTCCCTGCGCCACCTGCTGCCGGTCGGCGGCCACGCGATCGACGTGCTGACGCAAGATATCGCCCTGCGTCCGGCGACGGGAAGCGAGGAGTTCACCCCATTCGGTTCGCAAGAGGTCGAGCATCCGGTTCCCGGAGAATTCATCTTTGTGGAGGGGAACGTGGTCCTTACCCGGCGCTGGATCTGGCGCCAGGCCAACCATACCCTGACCCTGCCGGAAACGACGGCTATTGAGTTCAACCTTGACGCCTTGCCGCCGGTCACAGCGGCCGACACGGAAGAGGCCGGGAAAGACCTGATCAAACTGATCGACCGTTTCTGCCCGGGTCGCATGCGCTTTGAAATTCTCAGCCGCGGGAATCCGCGGCTTTTATTGGGAGGTGGGTCATGAGCAGTCCATCGGTAAAACTATACCGCCTGCGCGGCTGGTTCGTCATTTACTTCGTGCTGAAGTCGGTCGTTGGGGCGGTGGTCGCCGCCGTCGTGTTGAAGCCGGCCCAACTCAGCCGGTTGAGCCGTTTCAACGAAAGAAATTTTTCCACTACTTCGCTCCTTTTTTTCAGCCTGGTGGTCACGGCGGTGATTCTGGCCGTCGCCCTGCTCATCTTCGCCCGGCTGCTGGAGCGCAAAAACTGGGCGCGGTTGCTGCTGCTGGTCATCGGCTGGTTGACGGTGTTTGGGGCAATCCTCAGCCTGCTCGCCTCGACCCAGTTGGGCGACATGAGCTCATGGGTTTCCCAATTGCTACCGGAATGGGATTGGCAGAAGCTGGTGAACTTTGACCGTATTCAGAAGATCTTCGAACTGCTGTTCTGGGGCTACCTGATCGCCGTTTTGCAGTTCGATGAAGAGGTGAAAAAAGAATTTTTTAGTCGCCCACCTGCGGATCAGTCGTAGTTGTCAACCAGGCTTTCCGGGCGGGATTCAGCCGCCGGACGTCTGCGGGAAGGCGGTATTGGAGTACAGATATTCCACCTTTTCCTTGTGCTTCAGTTCCTGGTTGGCCATTTTCAGCAGCATGTCCTTGACCTCGCCGGCGGGCTGAGCCGCTGCCAGTCCCTTGTAGAATTTATACGAGTTCAACTCGCGGTGCGCGGCGACCAGATAGACCTCGCTGCTGCTCATGTTGGCTTTCGGATCGGGTTTGGCGGCGTACTGGGCGATATGGTAGTCGATGGGGATGTCCATGGCCAGGGCGGTGAATTTCTTTTCGCCTCTCAGGTAGGCCTGGAGGAATTCCTTGTGGCCCAGCTCCTCGGCGGCGAGGTACTTCAGGGTTTCCTTGGCCAGGGGATCTTCCACCAGGTTGAAAAGACCGAGGTAGAAGGTCCGGGCCTCTTCCTCGTTCTGGATCGCTTTCTCGATCAGGCTCTGCAGGCTTTTTGCTTCCATTTTAATGCCTCCCGAAATTCATGGTTTTACAGATTGAAAAACGCGCTGAAAATAAGCTGATTGGTCTTGGTTTCATTGGACTGGAAATTCTGGCTCAGGAAATGGGCGAATTCGAGCCCAAAACTGACCCCGCTGCCTGCGGCATATTGAATGCCGGCCAACAGGCAGTTGGTTTTTTTCAGCTCATTGGCGGCCAATTGCGCTTCATCGTTCAGGTCCTCGAAGGCGTAGCCCAGCCAGCCGCTGAGTTTATTTTTGGCCAGCAACAGCTCCGACCAGAAGGCCGACACTTTTTTGGCCGCGAATTCCCCGTTTGCCATATCCGCGAACGTGGCCGAGCGGCTGGAGAGATAGATCAGGTTGCCGCCCATGGCGTACTCGCCCTTCAGCGACAGTGTTTTGCAGAAGGCCAGGTTCCAATCCAGGCCAAGGCCGGAGATGTTGACCTTGTTCTTGAAAGCAGCGGCCGCGCTGCTGGCGCTTTCGCGTCCGTAGATGCCCGAAAGGCCGAGCTGGAACTTGTTCCCTGCGCCCAGCTTGAGCCCCAGCCGCGCCTGCAGGACGGGCGTCATGGCCGCCCAGCCGCCAGTGGAGGCCGGATCGCTGACCGATACGCCGAAATCAAGGCGCGGAGCCGAATACGAGTAGCGCACCTGGGCATGGCGAAAGCCGAGGTTGCCGGTCTGCCAGAGGTAGCCGTTGGTCATCAATGTGGTCGGCCCCAGGGGCGAAAAAAGGTCCCAGGCCTGTCCGAACAGCAGGGCGTGGCCGTTTTTCTGCAAACTGAAAAAGCCCTGGCGGAAACGGGGCTTCATCTGGGTAGGGCTGGTCGTATCCAGGAAGTCCATCTCCAGGAGGGCCGAGACGGTCATGCCGTTGGCCAGCGGCGTCCCGATATACTTGAAGCCGATGCGGCTGTGGGTGGCGGAGAGGTAGGCGTTGCCGTCCCCGGCCACGGCGTAGCGGGGAATGGTCAGCCCGTTGACGCCGGCGTCCTGATAGACGGCGTCGAGTTTGAAAAACCCGGTCAATTGCAGCTTGTTTTTTTCCGTGTCGAGCAGGGCGACATCAGCGAATGCTTGCAGGCAGGGCAGGAGAAGCAGCGCTATGGCTAAGGCGGAAAACGAAAATTTCTTCATGGTTGACCTCACTTTTTTTCTATTTTACCTTATTTTCAGCGCGGCATGCAAGTGAAAAAATTGTCTGTTTAACTAACCCAGCTAAGCTGGATAAGTACCTTAGAAAACAAATTAACTTGTTTTTTTTAACAAACTAATTTGTTTTAAGGTACTAAAAATTCAACAGGATCGGCCGCGGCTTGAGCACGTGGCCGACCAGGGTCAGGCCGCTGCGGCGTACGATCTCCAGCGCCTTCGTGGTCAAGGTGGTTTGGGAGATGAGGGTGGGAATGCCGGCGTGCAGGCACTTGAGCGCCATTTCGGCCGAGATGCGTCCGGTGGTCAGCAGGGCCGTCGCGTCGAAGTCGATGCTCCGGCACAGCCCCCAGCCGATCACCTTATCGACGCTGTTGCTGCGGCCGATGTCCTCCCGGCTCGCCAGGATGCGTCGTTCCTGCATGCCGGCCAGCATGGAGCAATGGATGCCGCCGTGTTTGCCGAACATCCTGGCCCGGCCCGGCAACTGTTCCATAAGGGCGACGGCTTGCGCCAGGGTGAATTCGTAGCTGCGGTTGATCATGGGCAGTGCATCGAAAAGCACCGGCCGCACGTCGCCGCCGGAGCAGGCGGTCACCTGGACCGGGTCCGAGCGCTCCGCATGGCGGGATGCTCCCGGCCGCAAATGGACAAGGGCCCGATCGCCCCGTATGCGCAGGCTGGCGACAGCGTCGGCGCCGTCGATGATGTCCTGGTTGAACAGCCAGCCCATGACTAGATCCCTTTGTCCGAACGGGGAGCAGCTCAGGCGGCTCAGGGGACGGCCTTCGACCGTGATGGTCAGCCACACCTCTTCCGGCAGCAACACCAGCCCGGTCTCCCGTTTTTTTTCAGGGAGCATGCCTTTTTTCCTTGCGCAGGTAGTCATGGTACTCCTCGAGGGTATTCAGGTTGCAAAACCATTTTTGCCCGTCCATGGCCACGAATTTCGTGCGGCAGGCGGAAAACAGGGAGGATATTTTAAGGTCGCCCCCGCGGATCTGTCTTTCGATGGCCGGGATGATGGCGCGCTGGTAGGCGGCGAACAGCGGTTCGAACTTGCCGTCGCGGTAGCGCGGCACCACGATCTCGTGGCGCGGCGCCAGGGAGATGATCTTTTTCAAGAACGGGAGATGGATGACGGGGATATCGCAGGCCATGATGAAATTCGCGTCGCAGGGAGAGGCCCGCAGCGCCGTCAGGATGGCCAGGAGCGGTCCCTGGCCCGGCGCCTCATCCTCGATGACCGGCAGGCCCAATGGAACAAATTTTTTCCTGTCGCCAACGCTGATCAGGATGGTGCCGAAACAAGGGCGGATCTGGGCGATGACTGTTTCGATCAGGGTGCGGCCGTTGAGAGGAAGAAGCGGTTTTTCCCCGTTCATGCGCCGGCTTTTGCCGCCGGCCAGGATGATCGCCGCTATCGGCTCTGTTTTCATCGAACCCGGGCGGCTTAGGAGCCTGGCTTGATCTTTTTCGTGCCGATGAACCCCTCGTCGGTCCCGTTAACTCTCTTCTTCATGAAGGAGGCCAGGAACTCCTTTTGCTTTTCGCTGGGGTTCCTGAACTTGGCGCCGATGGAAAAAAGGAGGCCGGGCGGCAGGATGGCGTACTTCTTGCTGTCGAAGACGGCGACCTCGGCACGGTTGATCTCGATGTCGAATTCCTGCTGGCGGTTGTCGCGGCTGTGCAGCAGGTATATCTTGTAGACGGAGCCGATGACCGGCTGGAAATTGCTGACCAGGTTGATGCCTTCGCCGCTGATGTTGTTGGCCACGAAGCCGACCACGTTCAGCAGCTTGCCTTGCATATCCTGCGAAACGTCGAAGCGGGCGCTCTTTCTTTTTTCCATGATTGTCCTGTCTGATTTAAAAATCCATAGTAGCACAAAAAAAAATTATTTCAATTGTCAACCGCGTCGACTTTGCGGATAAATTCCTCGGAGTAGGGGTGCGTCTCGATCTTTTCATCGACAACGACGAACCCGGCCCGGCGATAAACGGCCAGGGCGCCAGGGTGGTCGAACTGGCAGGTGTGCAGCCAGACCCGCCGTGCATCCCCCTCCCAGGCCTTGCGCATGGTCCAGTCCAGGAAAAACCTACCCAGGCCGCAACCGATAAAAGCGGGAATCAAGCCGAAATAAACGATCTCAACTTGGCCGGGAACGCTCCGGTCCAGTTCAGCGAAACCAGCCACTTGTTCGCTGCTGCGCAAGCGGTAGTTCTCGGTCGTCTTTGCCCATATGATCTTCTGTAATTTTTTTTCCCTTAGTATCAACCTCCCGCTCCAGCCCCATTCTCCGCCCACGGCCGAGAATATTTTTTTATATTCTTTGACCTCTGGTTTTTCCCAGCGCTCGACCTCACACCCCTCAGGCATGGCGATCGGTTCCGTTTCCGGATTGCTCCTCATCTCCAGGTAGAAGGTTTTCACCGGGATCAGCCTGTATCCGGGAGGGAGGGATTGGGGAGCGGTATTTTTTTTCACGTTTCTTTTTTAGCACAGCGCCGAGGAAGAGACAAGCGCTGGACCACACGCCCGCTCCAGGAGGTTGTTTTATCCGGGCCATTTTGCTACTATTCCTTTCTCAAATCCGGGGAAAAGGGGACGGCATGAGCGAAGAGAAGAAACGCTATTTTTTCATCGACCAGTTCCGCGGCTGGGCGGTGGTGTTCATGATCGAAACGCACGTGGTCAACGCCTTCCTGCATTACGGCCTGCGCTCTTCCCTGACCTACAAGGCCCTCGACTTCTTCAACGGCCTGATCGCCCCCTCTTTCCTGTTCATCGCCGGATTCTCATTCGGGATTGTGGCCGAGCGCAAGTGGGATGATTTCCTGAAGCCGGGCCGGGTCTTCTGGAAGCAGTGCCTGCGCTGCCTGCAGATCCTGCTCATCGGCTACCTGCTGCATGTTCCGCAATTCTCCCTGCGCCGTCTTTTTCATTCCCTGAAATGGGGTCACAATCACCCATTCTGGGGCGTCGACGTCCTGCACGCCATCGCCGTCTCGCTGCTGCTGATGCTGCTCCTCATCCCCCTCTGGCGGCGCAAGAAATCTTATTTTAATTTCCTGGCCGCGGCGGCCGTCGTTGTTTCGCTGCTCACGCCGCTGCTGCGTTTGCTGCCGATAGAAAGAATCCTGCCCTGGGCCTTTTCCGGCTACTTGAAGCGGCTGCCCTATTCGCAGTTCCCCCTCTTCCCCTGGATGGGTTTCGCCTTCATGGGCGCCGCAGCCTCCAGTCTCTGGCAGAAGGCGCGGCAAGCGGGAACCGAGCCGCGCTTTTTCCGCCATCTTTTATTCGCCGGTTTTGCCCTGGTCGTTATATTTTTGATCATCGCGCTGCAGCCTCTCGTCCCGGTCGCCCTGGGCTCGTTCAACCCGGCCAAGCCGTTGTTCTTCTTCCTCAAGCTGGGCATGATCGTGATGCTGCTTCCCCTCCTATGGTGGGTCGAGCAGAAAAAAGGAGAGCGGCCGGTGCTGGTGACCCGCGTCGGCCAGGAGTCGCTCACCGCTTATGCCTTCCACATTGTCGTCATTTTCGGCGGTTTTTTCGGCCTCCACGGTCACAACTTGGTCGACCTGATCCGCCAGACCCGTTCCTGGGCCTGGGTTCTGGCGATGGCTGCCGTGCTCATCCTGGTCACCGGCGCCCTGTCGCTGGGCTGGCACTGGCTGAAACAGAACCGGCCGGAGATGGCCAAGCGGGTTTTTTGGGCGGGGGCATTTATATTGGTCATTTATATGATTTTAAGGGTATAACTTTTTGGCGATAAGCTTGGCGACAGGCTTTCGCGCCATTCCCTTCCACTTTTTCCCGCGACGCCGAGGCCTGCGGGAAGCGTCAGCCGCCTCCTCGTCGTCTGCAAGCCGTTTCAGGGAATGTCGCTGCGCCTGTCGAGTCCCTCATTTTTTAACTTCGAAAGTCGAAATTAGAACTTTTTTTTATTTTTTCGGCACCCAGAACAGCAGGATCATGGCCGGAACGGAGATGAGGAAGCTGACCAGGAACATGCCGCTATAGCCGAGCCACGAAGCGATGAAACCGCTGCTGACGCCGGCTACTACCCCGCCCAGGCTCATCAGTCCCGATCCGATGGCGAAGTGGGCGGCCTTGAACTCCATCTTGCAGATGCGCATCAGGTAGGTGGTCAGCACCGCCGTACCCAGGCCGCTGGCGAACTGGTCGAAGCCGTGCACCCCGGCCGCCAGCGCCAGGTTGCCCGCGCCGATGAAGATTGGCTGCGTTGCCCCGGTGTTGATCGTGATAAAGTGGGCCAACCCCTTGGCCAGCAGCATGTAGACGACATTGGTCAGGTTCTGCGCCAACAGGAAAGGCCAGATGACCCGCTTCAGGCCGAAGCGCGAGATCGCCCAACCGCCGATCAGGGCGCCGGCGATGGAGGCCGGCAAGCCGATGCCGCCGGCGATCCAGCCGTAATGGTTCTTGATGCCCAGGTCTACGGCGAAGGCCGAGACCATCGAGCTGACCATGAACTCGCCGCTGCGCACCAGGATGATGAAGGCCAGGACAAGGCCGATTTTCTCCTGGTCCATGAAGGTAAGGAAGGCGCGGCCGTAGAACGACTCGGGGTCGCGGGTGAGGCGCGCGGCCAGCTGCTTGCGGAAGGCGGCCATGAGCGCCAGCGCCAGCAGCAGCCCCAGGCCGACGGCGCGCGGAAAATTCAATTCCTTCAAGAGCGGAGCTGCTTTTTCCCAGCTCCGGTACAGGGCTGAGTTAAAGAAGAGATATATGACCGCGACCAGGGAGACGGCCAGGCCGATGTTCAGCAAAACGCGCGAGCGGGCGAAAAGGCCGAGCATGTCCTTGAAGGAATGTTGCTCCGTTTCGCACTCGGGCAGGAAAAGGGAATGGGTTGCGGCGAGCAGCCCGAGCAGCAGGCCCGCGGCCAGGAAAGCTGCCGCCCAGGAGAAGGCGGTACCGATGGTCACGATCACCCCGGTGCCGGTCAGCATGGCCACGCGGTAGGCCATGACGCGGTAGCCGAGAAACTTGGTCTGCTCCTGCTTGTCCAGGGCGGCCAGGTAGTAGCCGTCGATGGCGATGTCGTGGGTGGCGGCGACGAAAGCCCCAGCGAAGAAGAGGATGGCGACGAGGCGCGGGGCTGCCGGCAGGGGGACCAGGAAAGCCGCGGCGCCGAGCAGCACGGCCAGCGTCGTCTGCATGGCCAGCAGCCAGCGCCGCTTGGTGGCGAACTCGTCGACCAGCGGCCCCCAGAAGAACTTGAGGATCCAGGGCAGCCCGAAAAACGTGGTCAGGCCGACCGCCTCGAGGCTCACGCCGCGGTCGCGGAAGAAAATGGTGGAGACGGAGCGGATAATGGAGAAGGGAAACCCCTCGGCGAAATAGGTGCTGAAGCACCAGATGTGCGGCTTCTTCAGGAGTGCTGGCGTCTGCGTTTCGGGCATGGGGTCCTTTATTTTTGCTCCAGGGTTACCGCGATGCGCACGAACGGCCCGCTGGCCTGGTCCTCCACGGCGAAGGCGGCGGCCAGCGGCGAGCCATAGACCCAGATGATCTGGCCGTCGCCGTTTTGAAGCAACAGGCAGAGGCCGCGCAAGCGTGCCGGCACTCCCGAGCTGCGGATCATTTCAAAGACATTCTGGTTGTAGGGCGAATGGATCTTGCGGTACTTGTCCGAACTCCGGGCCGGGCGGCAGCGCAAGGGGAAACGCAGACTCTTTGCCTGGACCATGACCTCGGAATTGTCGGCCGGCACGCGGAAACGGCGGGTTTCCTTAAGCGCGATGGTGCGGCCGATGGCCTGGACGGCCCAGCGGCCGATGGCGGGGACCTCCTGATCGTAGCTAGCGATGCGAAACTTTTCCGGAAAGATCCAGCCCTTGGAAAACTTCAGGTTCAATCCGGGCAAGGACAAGCCGCGGCTCGTCTCCAGGCTCTGCAAAAAATCAGCGATATGCTCGAAACCGACGCCGAGCAGGTTTCCCTTCAGCCGGCGCAGGTATTCGCGGGCCAGGTGGCGGGAGACGGCGGGGTGCAGTCCGGAGAAGGCTTTCACGGGCAGGGCCGCGTCCAGGACCAAGTACCGGCTCAGGAGCTCGCGCGTCACGCCCTGGAAATAATCGAACTCGTCCTGGATGAGCTGCACGGTCCTGAATATCCTCTCCTCGGCATCTGGCTCGATCGCCTTGACCGCCGGCAGCAGCGTGTGGCGGATGCGGTTGCGCAAGAAGTCGTCCTGCAGGTTGCTGCTGTCCTGGTAGAATTCCAGGCCATTGCGCTCGAGAAAGGCGCGGATCTCATCCTCTGAAAAAATAAGCAGCGGCCGGATGATTTTCCTTTCCTTGCTGGCGAAAATGGCCGACAATCCCTGCAGGCCGCTGCCGCGGAAAAGCTTGATGAAAAACGTCTCGCTCAGGTCGGAACGGCTGTGGGCCGTGGCCACCCGGGCGCCGGGGATCCGGCTAGCCAGCGCGGCAAAAAAATCGTAGCGCGAAAGTGAGGCGGCGTGTTCCAGGTTCAGGCGGTTCTCCCGGCTGAAGCGGCGCAGGTCGCGGCCGCCGGTCTCCAGTTTGATGCCGCGGGAGGCGCAAAAAGAGCGCACCCAATTTTCCTCCGCTGCGGCGTCGGCGCGCAGGCCGTGGTTGAAATAAGCGGCGATATTGGTCAAGGGAATGCTTTTTTGCAGCTCCTGCAGCAAGGTGATGAGGGCGACCGAGTCTTTTCCGCCCGAAAAACCGACCAGCACCGTATCGCCGGGACAGAGCAACCGGTTCCGTTCTATATTTTCTTTAAACGCCGGAAAAATGAGTTTCATAGCTTTCGCCGCGCTCCCCCGCCTGGCGCTTCGGAAAAGAAATAGCGGCGGAGGGAATTGAACCCCCGACATAACGGATATGAGCCGTCTGCTCTACCGACTGAGCTACGCCGCCATTGACTGTTTATTATACTGTAAAAATCGCCGCGACGCAACCGTGGAATGGCTGTTAACTGCAAAATTTGCTACGCGGGTTTTGGCTGCCGATGATCAGAAACGCTTGCTGGCCCCGCCGCCGCCGGAGCGGCCGCCGCCGAACGAAGCGGAGGAGGAGCGCGACTTCCCGGATGAGCTGCCAGAGCTCGGTGAAGAGAGGCGCGGCGTGTCGTGCTCGCGGGTCTTGCTGTAGCCGCACTTAGGATTGAGGCAGGTCTCGTTGACGCGCACCCTGCCGCCCTGGCTGGCGGTGGCCGCGGCCAGCGTCATGGTGCTTGAGGTGAGGGTGCGGCAGCGGCATTGCGGGCACTTGGAGGCCTTGCCCAGCTTGACGGCTAGGCTCTCGTCTGCGCCGCACTTAGGGCAGTGCCAGAATTCGTAGTCCATACCGCCCGCCTTCTCCTCGGCCGCCTGCTCCACGGTCAGGAACTTCTCGTCCTGGCTGTCGTCGATCATCTCCATGGGCTGGCCGCAGGAGCGGCAGGGAAGGCGATAAGAAGCAAGGCGGTGCTTGAGGAAAGCGGAGACAAGCAGCTGGCCGGCTGTGGCCAGCCCCGGGGCGGCCAGCATGGCGGCGAACGGCGGCAGGAATTTTTTCCCGAAGCCGAGGATGAGAAGGAAGAAGACCAGCGCCGCGATCCAGGCGATAATGGTCGGCATCTTGGCGCCGCCGATCGCCTTGGCGCGGGAGGCCTTGCCCCGGGCCCGTCTGAAACGCAGCAGGGTCCAGGCGAGTCCCAGCGCGGAAAAGGCCAACAGTGCGGCGGAGAAATAGAGGGAAGAGAGGAACGGATCCCAGCCCATTTTCTTTTTTTGTACTGGCTGGGCCAGCGGCGT
>JAPKZM010000280.1 GCA_026393775.1 Candidatus Aminicenantota bacterium | reverse complement strand
CATGGGCAAAGAGATCCATCTGCTGGGCTATGGCTTCAACCTCGCTGACGGTCCATTGAACAAACATCTGAATTTGACCCAGAAGCTCAGAAAAGAGAGGGTGACCTTGCAGCTGGCGGTCATCAACCGCTTTTTCGGGCGCACGGTCGTCGATCTAAACAAAATTTTGTATCCATCCCCAAGGGGGACAAACAAATCAGATTCGCCAAGGTCGGCGAATGATTTGAGTTGCAGAGATACCCTGATGAAACCCCATTTGGTCCATGCCCTGTTGAGCCAGGGGCTGTTCTCCGAATACCGGGCCGCCGCCTACTGGGTCGCCCAGAACGCCCAAGTGCCGGTCCAGGTTCCGAAGCTGCCCATTGCCGCCGCCATCGCCATGATCGTGGCCGCCGGCGGCGAAGCCGTCCTGGCCCACCCCGGCTACATCGCCTGCGAAAGCGAAGTCAAGCTCGACTCGCTGCTCGCCGAACTCGTCCCCCTCGGCCTCCGCGGCCTCGAGGTCGACTATCCCTATCTCGGCACATCTCCCGCTTTTGCCGACGCCGCCGGCGAAAAAAAGCTGATCGCGAATATGCGCCGGCTGGCAAAGAGATTCAAGCTGAAGGAGACAAGAGGCTCGGACGCGCATGACATTGAAGCATTAAAAAGATTCTCTTCTAAGTGTTAGTGATAGTGCCAGTGTTAGCCGAGGGCAATTAACGACCTTTAAGATTTCGGTTTTATTCTTACTAACACTACCACTAACACTAACACTTTCTTCTAGCTTTTGTTGACAGCCTCTTTGCTGTCTGCCAGCCTGCCTAAAACCTGGATGCGCGGATGGGTCAGGCCGCAGCCGCAGGGCTCTCTGTTGACCAGCCTGATGAGGTCGCCGCTGCGGTAGCGGATCAGCGGCAGCGCCTCGGCGAAGGTGGTGACGACCAGCTCGCCGCGCGTATCCGGGGCTGCGCTGTCTAAAAAAATGGCCTCGGGACGATATCCCGGTTCGCTATGCTCCCTGGCCAGCTCTGGCGCGGGGATGATTTCCGCGATGCAGGTGTCGATCCAGAAATGGATCCCCTGGTGGCAGGGGCAGTCGACGCTAATGCCGGGGTGCTCGGCCGACAGGTACAGGTCATAAGACTCCAGGCCGTAAGACGCGTTGATCGCCTCCCGGTTCGGCGCCAACGGCTCTCCGAAGAAAATTCCCGTCTTGAGGCCGGGCAGGATCTCCCGCGGTTTGGCCCCCGGCCGCCCGGCCGCTCTGGCGAAATGCTCCGCCATGGCCAGCGCGTCGGAGGGGCGGCAGAGCAGGATGTCGGGCTGGCGGCGCAGGGCGAATTCGGGCCAGTTGCTTTTACCCAGCATGTACATGCTCGCCACGATGAATTCCAGCTTCAATCCGGTGGTCATCATGTCGGCGAGCATCCAGCAATAGGGCAGGGCGTTGGCCAAACGTGGAGCCAGGGGCGGCACGGCCAGCACCACGGCGTGTTTTTTGACCTTGGCCGTACGGGCCAGGCGGTCTAGCAATCCGAGAAGCACCTCGACATCCCTTTTGCCGACCGGAATGGACTTGCGGCTCTCCCCCTGGCTGGATGAGGCCATCCAGTAGTAGACCGGGGCGCAGGCGATGCGGCCCAAGGTCCGGCTTTGGCTGCGCAGCATATCGGTTTCCGAGATGAAGGGGAGCCGTTGCAGGTCGCGGCGGTCGCGCAGCCTTGGGCGGTGCCTCCAGAAGTGGCGACAAGGGAGCCGGTAAAGGGGGGAGCGGGCGGCGCGGTCAATGACCCCGCCCGAAATCAGCCTCTCCTCACCCAGGCGGACAAGGTCGCCCAGGGGCATGGCCTCGACACCGGCGGGGGTGAGGGCGATGTTTCCCCAGGGCATTTCAGTCCCCGGAAAAATAGGCCGGCTCGTAGGTCACCAGCCTGTCCTTGCCGCTCTGGCCGCGGGTATCGCTGATTTCCTCGACGAAACGGATCTCTGGCGCGGCGATCAAACCGTTTTCCCTGGCCTGGCGCACCCCTTCTATTTCATCGATCCGTTCGAGGATCTCGCGGCGCAGGGCCGCTTCGGCAGCGGGGCGCTCGGACCGGACCTCCAGCAGCATCTTTGGCTTTACCCCTTCCCGGGTCAGGCGCAAACGCCATTGGCCGATTCGGCCGTTGATCGATACGGCTTCCAGCTTTGATTTCAACAGGTAGATGGAAAAACGGATGAGGCCAAGGCTGATGATGTCGTCGCTGCGGTGGAGGATGCTGATGCGGGGATGGGTGCGGCCGCAGGCGCAGGGTGTGGTGCCTTCCACCCGGACCAGGTCCGATATGCGGTGGCGGACCAGGGGGAAGGCCTCGGCAAAGGTCGTCAGCACAAGTTCGCCGCTGAGGCCGTGCTGCGCTTCCCAGAGGGGGATGGCGTGCGGTCGGTAAGCGGGATCGTCCCTCTCCCGCTCCAGCTCGGCTTCGGGGATGATCTCCGGAAGGCAGGTGTCCAGAAAGACGTGCATGCCCTGGTGGCGGTCGCACTCGATGATGGCCACATGCGCCGATTCGGTCGAGCCATAGGCGGCAAATGCTTCCAAGTTGAAGGACTGTTTCAAGGCTTTGGCGTATGGGGGAACCGGTTCGCCGGCAAAAAGCCCCTTGCGGAAGCGGAAAACATGCCTGGCCTTGACGTGGATGACACGCGTCGCCGCCATGGCCAGGAAATTCCGCAGGTTCTTCTTCTTCCTGAACAGCAGCGCCGCCTCGCCCGCTGCCCGCTGCGCCACATTCTCGCCGATCAGGACGGCGATGCTGGGGAAGGCGTACATCGTACGGCTCTTCAATTTCCTGGCGAAGTATAGGGCATCCATGAGCTCGGGAAGGGTGAACATGGCGGAATTGGTCGCCCTGTTTTCCCGGAAAAAAACTGCGAAGGCGAGATAGATCCACGATTCGCTGGCGAAAGGGGCGGGCGCGCCCAGAGCCAGGAAAGAAAGGTCTTCGCCTGGGTCGGCAGCCATGGAGAGCATGCGTTTTGCCGCAGCCATTATATTGGCGATATCCCCTTCACCCACGGGGATCCACTTGGGCTTGCCGGTAGTGCCCGATGTGCTGATCCAGAAGCGTACGTCAGTATCCCCGGCCAGGTCGGCCGGGGCGGTGTCGGCCAGCACCGCGCGGAGATGGCCCGATGTCATGAAGGGGATCCGGATAAAATCTGAGTAGGTCCGCACCTGGGCGGGATCGATCCCGGCTTCCTGCCAGCTGTCATGGTAGATGGGTGAATTGAGGGCATGGTCCAGGACACCCGAATTCTTCAGCTTGTCCAGGCAGCATGCTACCAGTTCCGGCAGGGGGCGGGTTTCGCTCCGGTCGGTCGCGGACCGGGCTCGGCCGCGCCGGGGCCGGGATTCAAGAAATTTCATGGCCCTGCTCTTTCCGCCTGTCGACCAGGCGCTGCGCCTTGGCCCGGTAGTCGCGCACCCACGCCCCCGGCTTGACGAATTCCACCCGCAGCTCGGCCACGGTCTTCGACCCGTAGGTGTCGTAATGGAGGGCCGGGTTTTCCTTATAAAAGCGCTCGACGATCTGTTGGGCGAGCTCGGCCGAGGGCGAATGGGTTTCCACCATGACCGCGATGCGGTCGCGGTAGCCCTCCTTGTCGATGATGACCTGGTATTCCAGTATGCCGGGAACCGCAACCATCACCCGGTCGAACGATTCGGGGTAGAAGCTTTCGCCCGTGCCGAGGGAGATCTTGTGGTCGATGCGGCCGCGCACGTGGTCGAGCCGCGGCGTCGGGATCATCCGGCAGGGGCACGGATCCCCGGGCAGGAGGCGGCCGACATCGCCGCTGCGGTAGCGCAGGAGCGGGGTCGCCTGCCGGCCCAGGGAGGTGAACACCAGCTCGCCTTCCCGGCCGGGAGGCAGCACTTGCCCTGTCTGCGGGTCGATCACCTCGACGATGAGGTGGAGATCGAGGTGCATGCCGCTCTGGGCCGGACACTCGCCGGCGATGGCGGCGCCGAATTCCATCATCCCGTAGCCGTCGTACACTTTGGCCCGCCACGCCTCCTCGAGCCAATCCCGCAGAGCAAATGAACTGGCCTCGCCGAAGACGTAGATGCTTTCAACCCCCAAGCCGGAGAGGTCGACGCGGGCCGACGTCTCCGCGGTCACGCGGTTGAGGTAGCTGGGAGTGCTGAAAAGGACCTTGCTGCCGAAGGTGCGGATGGCATCGACCTGGTCGTCGGGGCTGGCCAC
>JAPKZM010000174.1 GCA_026393775.1 Candidatus Aminicenantota bacterium | reverse complement strand
GGCGGCATTCCCAAGGACGGGCCTTCGGCGGGCATTACCCTGGCCACCGCCCTGATCTCGGCATTTACCGGCATCGCGGTGAACCGGGAGATCGCCATGACCGTGGAGATCACCCTGCGCGGCAAGATCCTCCCGGTGGGTGGCATCAAGGAAAAAGTGCTCTCCGCGCGCCGGGCCGGGATCCGAACCATCATCATGCCCGAGAAAAACAAGAAGGACCTGAGCGAACTCAAGGACGGGCATATCCAGGCCATGAACTTCATTTTCGTTTCGGATTTCAAGGATGCCATTAATGCCGCTCTGATCAAAAAGATATTTTAATGGACGAACAGAAATTTGTCGCCGGCCTGAAAAAGAAATTTCCCTTTCACTACGGCCTGGGAATCGGCGATGACGCCTCGGTCGTCGGCAGCCACGGCCATTTCCAGATGGTCAGCAGCGATATCCTGATCGAGGATGTCCATTTCCGCCTCCAGGATATCTCGCAGCGTGAACTGGCGCTGAAAGCGCTGGCGGTGAATATCTCGGATATCGCCGCCATGGGCGGCCGGGCCCAGTACTTCTATCTCGGCCTTGGTTTTCCCAGCCGCCTGTCCGGGAAGGAGCTGCGTCATTTTTTCACGGGCCTGAGCCAGGGCTGCCGGAAATGGCAGGTCGAGCTGGCCGGAGGCGACTATTCGCGCGCACAAAAGATGTCCATCGCCGTCACCATCATCGGCCAGAGCCAAAAACCGGTCCTGCGCAGCGGCGCCCGGCCCGGCGACCTGATCGCCGTCACCGGCCCGACCGGGGAATCTGCCCTGGGGCTGAAGCGGCTGCTCGCCGGCGAAAAACGTTCCCCGTACATCCGCGCCCACCAGCGACCGCAGCCACAGTGCGCCCAGGGGCTGCTGCTCTCCCGTTACGCCAATGCCATGATCGACGTTTCCGACGGCCTGCTCCTGGACCTTTCCCGCCTGTTGGCGGCATCGGGGACCGGCGCCGAGATCGCTTACGAGAAAATTCCGGTTACTCGCTCCTTCCAGCGGGCGTGCCGGCGGTACCGCTTTTCTGAAAAAGAGCTCGTATTGGCCGGCGGCGAAGACTACCAGCTGCTGTTTGCCATATCGCCCCGCCAGGAAAGCCGCTTGCGCAAAACGAAGATGGTTTACTATGTCATCGGCCGGGTCACGGCAGGACGGCGCCTGCTGGTGCGCGAGGACGGACGTCCACTGCAGGTCGCCGTCTTCGGTTTCGACCACTTTCGCGAAAAACCGGCGGGAATGAAATGAAAATCACAAAAATAGTCAAGCTGGATCCTGAACGGCCTGGGACCATCGTTATCCCCCTGTTCCGCGGCCTTGCCCCGACCGCCGTCAGCGCCATCGGGCGGGAATTCCCGGAACTGGCCGAACTGCTTCAGCAAAAAAAAACATTGCCCAAGAACGGCGACGCGTTGTTCTTCCACGCAGCGTCCGGTCGGCGCCAGTTTTTCCTCATCGCCGCCGGGCGCGGCAACCGTCCTACCGACGCCCGCTCCATGGCCTGCCGGATCATGCTCCAGCTGCGGGAAAAAC
>JAPKZM010000114.1 GCA_026393775.1 Candidatus Aminicenantota bacterium | reverse complement strand
GGGGGCCTGGTAAAGGGATCGCTTGTGGTCAATCGCAGACGATGCGGTAAGCCGCAGTGCCGATGCGCAGAGGGGGAACGGCACGAGTCTTTGGCCTTCACTTACAAGAAGGCGGGGAAAAGCGTTTTGGTTCATATCCCTCAGTATCTTGAGCCTGAGGCCAGACAGGCACAGCATGACTACCGCAAACTGAAAGCGCTGGTGGAGGCGCTTTCCGCCGTCAACGTCGAATTGCTGAAAGGCGAAGCACATAGGAGCAACAGACGCAAACGCTGAGTACAACCGAAACGGGATCGGCTTCTCAACCCAGAGAAGGTTGTGTTTGCCCAAATGCTTGCCCGCATCTTGGCTTTCGCGCTTGCGCCGAAGTGCTGGCCGAAACCGAGAGGCTCAAGGCCGAGAACGCCAATCTGCGAGGGATCTTCGATGTGGCGACGAAAGCCTTCCAGGAGAAAGAGGCCGAAATCCAAAGGTGCCGGCAGGAGGCCGAAGTGCTGCGCCGAAAGCTCCGCGAACTGCTCAGTCAGCCATTCATCAGGAATTCAGATAGCGAAGAAGAAGGTCAAACGCAAGACCCATCCGCTCAGGACCCGCAGGAACAGGAACGAAAAAAAAGGGGCGCGCCGATGGGCCATTGCGGCGCCACGCGCAAAAAGCCTGATCGAAAGCCCGATCGCACCGTTTTTGTTCATCCCGAGCAATGTCCTGTATGCCATTCGCACAACATAAGTCCTTGCCATGACACGGAAGAACACTCTCAGGAAGATATGGTCATTGTGCGTCCTGTCCTGACCCGCTTTGTCAAGCAACGCGGTTATTGCCGGGATTGCGGGGAGAGTTTCTTTCCTCTTGGGAAAGGCGAACGGCCCAAGGGCTATATTGGATCTGTGGCGGTGGCGGTTGCCGGTTATCTGCGCTATGCGATCAAGATACCGTTTGAGGGAGTGCGTAAAATTCTCGGCGGACTGTGGGGGCTGGATATCACTCCCGCGGCTTTGGTTGGTTTTGACAAGAAACTGGCTGCCGCCGGCCAGCCTTGCTACGCGCAAATCGCCGATAGGGTCCGCTTCAGCACGGGCATCAATGTTGACGAAACCAGTTGGCCGTGCGGCTCCGGCATGGAATGGCTCTGGACCTTCACCAACCATGACTGTGCGTTTTTCAAGATCGCTCCAAGCCGTGCGGGCTCCGTGCCGGCCAGTGTGCTGGGCGAGCATTACAACGGCGTGTTGGGCTCCGACTGTTTCAGCGCATATAACACCCTGGAAGCCCTGGCCAAACAAAAGTGTTTGACCCATTATGAACGGGCGGCCAAAAACCTTGAAAAGTTCTATCCTCGGGATCAGCCGGCCAATCTTTTTGCCGTATGTTTAAAAGACATCTTCAAAAGGGCCCGCCAGGCAAAGCGTGACTGGCTGGCCGGCATTATAAGCGATGAAAAGGCAAATCAAATGGGGAAGGACTTCGAGGAAGAACTCGATCAGCTGGTCGAACTGCCCCTCGAGAACCACGACGCGGAAAAACTTCGTAAAAGACTCATGGCCCACCGGGATGAGAATTTCACTTTCCTGCGATTCAAAGAGATTGATCCGGACAACAACCGCGCCGAAAGAGCTTTGCGTCCCTCCGTCGTCATGCGAAAAATCACCTACGGAAACAACTCGGAAACCGGGGCTCGTAACCACGAGATATTGATGAGCCTGGTTGAAACCTCAAAACTCCACAACGCGAACCAGCTCGACCTGATGCTGGAGCTTGCCTCAGGCAGTAATCCGGATAAAATCAACCCCATTCTTTTCGGCGTAATCTCACCGGGCACAGGCCCGCCTCCCGCTCCGCATATTTCCGAATAACCGAGCCCCGTCCGCCTTTATGCACGGTGGGAATGATCCTCACACGAGGGCACGAAGGGGGAAATAAAATTAGGCATGGGGTTGAAAATCCACTGAATCCATACGATAAAATCTTTGTGGCTTCGTGGCTTTGTGTGAAAAAATAAATCCGTTCTTCTTGGCGTTCTTTGCGCCTTTGCGAGCAAATGATCTTCTGCTGTCCGAAACAAAGCAGGGCGGGATTTCTTCGGGTGGCTTAATGATTACCCCGCCCCGCTGCGAGGCTGGAAATTTTGCTCCTTTCCAAATAAATTTTTCGCCGGGCGAAAAATTTAGAGACGGGAGAAAATCGCAATGAACCCCAAGCCGGCGGTGCTCATCGTCGAGGACGAAAAAAACACGCGCGAGGGGCTGGAGCGCGCCCTGCGCCACAACTACCATGTCCTGTTGGCCGAC
>JAPKZM010000156.1 GCA_026393775.1 Candidatus Aminicenantota bacterium | reverse complement strand
GACGATGATGCCCCTGACCCTGGTGTCTTTTCCCGGCTGCGGCAGGGAGTCGAAAAAGCCGTCGAGCATCTGCCGCAGCTGCGCCGGGTCGGATGGATACCAGGGGCCAGTATTCAGGAAGGGGCGGACATTTTCATCGGCCATGACCATGACCACCAGGAGCAAAAGAAAAATAAATAGTTTGCGTTTCATTTTGGTCACCACTTTGATTTTAGGCCAAACAGGAAACTGAGTCAATCAAGGCAAAAGGCAAAAGGTAAAAGGTAAAAGGTAAAAGTAAAAAGTAAGAAGTAAAGCGAGCAATTGCATTTTTTATGGCTTTCTCCTACTTTTACCTTTATACTTTTTCCTTTTTACTTTGTCTTTTTCTTATATTCTTCAATCGCTCCTTCGCCCGCCTCGCGGAAGGCGCGGGACACTCCGCCCACGCCGAGCTTGACCCCGCCGAAAATTCGCGATACCAAGAGCCCGCCTTCGAGATCATAGTGACGCAGCAGCTCGAGCAGCACCCGGCCCGGATGGCCGACCTCGCCGTCGTCGCGCGATTTTTCACAGGGGCATCCCCTTCCGTCAAGGCTGCGGAAAGCCCAGCAATGGTGGTTGGCCTTGCGATATTCGCCCTTTTTTCGTCGCACCATTTTCTGCACGTCCGTTTCGTCGGCGGCCGGGAAAAGGATGGCGAAAAAGCGCGAGCGGTCGGCGTTGAAACGAAATTCGGCGCTATGCTCCACCTTCATGGCGATATCTCCTCAAGCGACAGGATAGTCCGAACCTCCAGGGCCTGTCAAGCGATTTTTTGAGGAAAGCAACGCCGCGATCGATTTTTTGTTTTTTCCCCGCGCGCTATTGATTTTATCCCCGCTTTATTGGAAAATATTCCCAAGCGGAAATAAGCTGGAGGTTTCATGAAGATCGACTTCATCACCGTTTACACCATCGATATCGAAAAGACGATCGCATTTTATCAGCGCGTCCTGGATTTCAAGGTCGGCCGGCGCTTTTCCCCGGGAGCGGGGATGGAGATTGTCTTCATGGACGATCAGCACGGGCACCAGATTGAGTTCATCAAGGATATCAAGGAATTACCTTATTCGGGTTCGGGCTTGTCGATCGGCTTTTATGTGAAGGACATCAAGCAAACCGCCGCTCACCTGGAAAATCACCGGGTGGAAATTCTTTATGGGCCTTTGACCTTGGACAGCGGCGTGAAGTTGCTGCACGCCCGGGACAACAATGGTCTGGAACTTGGCTTCGTCGAGCAGCCGGTCAGGTAGCATCCGTACGGCCGCAAATAAAACGTAATAGGGAGTGAAACATGCTCTTACATCAGGAATTCGTGCGCGTCGCCAAGAAAAACGAAAAGAAACTGGCCGTCATTGACCGCACCCTCAACCGCCTGGTGACTTACAAGCGCGCCCTTATCGGCTCGCTCATCCTGGTCAGGAAGTTTGAAAAATACGAGCCCGGCTTTCTAGGCATCATGCTGCCCAACTCGGTCGGGTCGGTCCTGGCCATCCTGGGCTCGCTGATGAGCGGGCGAGTGCCGGTGATGATCAACTATTCGACCGGGGCGGCGGCCAACTGCGAATACGCCCAAATGAAATGCGCCTTCAAAACCATCATCACCTCCAGGGCGCTGTGCGAAAAGATCAATTGCCGCCCAGTCGAAGGCATGGTCTATCTCGAAGATATAATGAAATCGGTCTCGATCGTAGACAAGCTGAAAGCCGCCTTGATGGCCGGCGCCGGCGCCGAACGGCTGTTGAAATCGATCCACGGCGGCGACGAAAATGACACGCTGCTCATCCTCTTTACCAGCGGCAGCGAAAAAGACCCCAAGGGCGTACAGCTGACCCACCGCAACATCAGCGCCAACTATGAGAGTCTGAAAAAAGCCTACGATTTGAATGGCAACGACATTTTTCTGGCCAACCTGCCGTATTTCCATGTTTTCGGCCAGACCGCCAATCTCTGGGTGCCGCTGTGCGAGGGCATGACCCTGGTCACCTACGCCAACCCGCTTGATTTCAAGACTATCTGCGACATCGTGCGCGAGGAAAAAGTGACATTAATGGCGGGAACGCCGACTTTTTATTGGGGTTATGTGCGCAACTCGACTCCCGGTGATTTTGACAGCATCCGCATCATGATCAGCGGTGCCGACAAGTGCCCCGAAGCCTTGCGTGCGGCTTTTTTAAAAAAGCACCGCAAGACTTTGCTCGAAGCCTATGGAACCACCGAAACCAGTCCCGGCATCACCGTCAATACTTTGTCCCACAATCGCCCCGGCAGCACGGGCCGGCCTTTGGACGGGGTGCAGGTCAGGCTGGAGAATTATGAAACCGGTGAAGGCTGCGCGGTGGGGGAAATAGGCAAGATCCTGGTCAAGGGCGATAATGTGATGAAGGGATATTTCGATGACTTTGAACAGACCTCGTTGAGCATCCGCCACGGCTGGTACGATACCGGCGACATGGGCTACATGGATGCTGACGGTTACTTGTGGCACGTTGGCCGCCTGAAGCGGTTTTTAAAAATCGGCGGTGAAATGGTGTCGCTGGTCAAGGTGGAGGACGTTCTGGAAAAGCTCCTGCCGCCCGACTTCGAATGCTGCGTGGTCGAGATCCCCGATCCCCTGCGCGGGGCCAGGATCGTCGCCGCCGTCACCCAGCAGGTGGATGAAAAAGCCCTGCTGAAGGAAATGGCCGAGCAATTGCCCAAGATCGCCCTGCCCAGCCGCTGGGTGGTCATTCCCGAAATGCCCAAGCTCGGCAGCGGCAAGATCGATTTCCGCGCCATCACCGAAATGGTCCGAGAAATCGTTTCGGGCAAATAAGCGGGACCGCGCCATCATGCCGGAGTGCCCCGCGGGAAGGCGCATTGACATCGGGCGGGCAAGATCTTAAAATTCGTATAGAAAAAATTCAACGAGGAGGAACGCTATGGGGAAGAAAGTGCTGGTGGCGACCGAGAAGCCTTTCGCCAAAGTGGCGGTGAATGGGATAGCCGATATTTTAAACAAGGCCGGGTACGAGATGATCCTGCTGGAAAGTTACAAGGCCAAGGATGACCTGATTAAAGCAGCGGTCCATGCCGATGCCATCATTTTCCGCAGCGACATCGTCGATGAAGCCGTACTGGCCGCCGGCAGCGGTTTGAAGATCGTGGTGCGCGCCGGCGCCGGATACGATAATGTCGACTTGAACGCCGCCACGGCCCGCAAGGTGGTGGTCATGAACACTCCCGGGCAAAATTCCAACGCCGTGGCCGAGCTGGTCTTCGCGCTGATGCTGTACCTGGTGCGCGGCGCTTTTTCCGGCAAATCGGGGAGCGAGCTGCGCGGCAAGAAGATCGGCTTGCAGGCCTATGGAGCCGTCGGCCGTTGCGTAACGCCCATCGCCAAAGGCTTCGGCATGGAAGTCTTCGCTTTCGACCCGTATGTTCCGGCCGAGGCGGTCAAAAAGGACGGCGTTACACCGGCTGCTTCCCTGGAAGAGCTTTACAAAAAATGCGATTTTGTCTCGCTGCACATTCCCAAGACCAAGGAAACGCTCAACTCCATCAATTTCGCCCTGCTCAGCCAGATGAAAAAGGGGGCGGTGCTGATCAATACAGCCCGTGCCGAGGTGATCGACGAGCCATCGCTGCTGAAGATGTTCGCCGAACGTCCCGATTTCAGATACGGCGCTGACGTGGCCCCGGTTTGCCTGCCCGAGATCGCGGAAAAATACGCCGGGCGCTTTGTTTTTACGGCCAAGAAAATGGGGGCGCAGACCGAGGAAGCCAATGTCAACGCCGGGCTGGCCGCCGCCCGCCAAATCGTGGCTTTCTTTGAAAAGGGCGACAAGACCTTCCAGGTCAACAAATAGACGCCTCTTGTTGAAGCACGCGGCAGCCCTGACCGTCGCCGGCTCGGACTCCGGCGGCGGCGCCGGCATCCAGGCCGATATCAAGACGTTTTCCGCCTGCGGCGTTTACGGGGCCAGCGTCATCACCGCCGTCACCGCCCAGAACCTGGAAAGGGTGAGCGCCATCCAGGCCATCGCTCCCCAAGTCGTTGAAGCACAGCTGCGGGCCGTCCTGGAGGGCTACCCGGTCAAGGCGATCAAGACGGGCATGCTCTTCAATCGCGACATCATCGAGGTGGTAGCCGACGTGCTGGAAGAGTACGCGTACATCCCGCTGGTGGTCGACCCGGTTTTTGCGGCCACCTCGGGCAGCCGGCTCATCAAGCCGCGGGCCATTCATGCCTTAAGCGAACGGCTGCTGCCGCTGGCCGCGCTGGTGACGCCCAACCTGCCCGAAGCCGAATTTCTGTGCGGCAGGGAGTTGCACGCTCTGGAGGACTTGCGCGAAGCCGGGCAGGAGTTATATGAGATTTTCAAGGTCCCCTTCCTGATGAAAGGCGGCCATTTGCCCGGCCGAGCCGTGGACCTGCTGGTGGACGGCCGGGGGGTAAAGACATATGCCACCGACCTCGTGCACGGCGTCAACAGCCATGGTTCAGGCTGCACCTTCTCGGCGGCCGTCACCGCTTACCTTGCCCGCGGCCGCTCCTTACGCATCGCCGTGGCCGCAGCCAAGTCTTTTATTACCGCCAGCCTGCGCCGGCCTCATTACTTGCGGCCGGGGACGCGGGTGATCGATCATTTTCATCGCCGGCGCTGATGGATGGCGTGATGGCTGAAAACCAGAGGTTATTCGTGATCGGCGGCGGCAGCTCGGGGATGATGGCCGCCCTCAGCGCTGCCCGGCGCGGCCCGGCTGTGATCTTGCTCGAACGCAAGGACCGCGTCGGCAGGAAATTGCTGGCCACCGGCAACGGCCGCTGCAACCTGACCAACATCGACTCCTCCCTTTCCCGCTTTCATGGCGGCGACAGCGCTTTCATCGCCGCCGTCCTGTCCCGCTTGCCGGCCGCCAGCGTAATCGATTTTTTCGAGGAGCTCGGCATCTCTTGCCAAGCCGAGGGTGAAGGGAGGATCTATCCCCGCTCCGACCAGGCGTCGGCGGTTCTCGACGTCCTGCGCTGGGAACTGGAGCGTTTGCAGGTCGAAGTCCGTACCGGCCACGAGGTCAGGGCAATCGTGCGCAAGGGGAGGGGCTTCGCGCTGCAGTTGGCCGCCGGGGGAGAGTTGCGGGCGGAGCGTGTCGTCCTGGCCTGCGGCGGCATGGCCGGGCCGCAGTTCGGCAGCGACGGTTCCGGGCTGCGCCTGGCAGCGGCATTGGGCCATCGCCTGGTCGATCCCGTGGCGGCGCTGGTGCCCTTGCGCCTGCGTACCGACTTCCTGCGCAAGCTGAAGGGGGTCAGCTTCGCGGCCTACGGCGAGGTGCGCTGCGGCAACGAGGTCTTGCGCGGCGAGCAGGGGGAATTTCTGTTCACCGACAGCGGCATCTCGGGGCCGCCGGTGTTGCAGTTGAGCGGGACGGCCGCTCGGGCCTTGAAGGCGAACAAGGAGCCCTGCATCGTCTTGGATCTATTTCCCGCTATGAGTCTCGAGGAGCTGGCATTCGCTTTGGAGGTCCGTTTCCGTTGCCAGGGGCACAAGTCCATTGCCGACGGGTTGGTGGGGTTGCTGCACAAGCGGCTGATCCCGGTCATTCTCTCCGCCGCCGGCATCGATGACCATTCTCTTCCTGGTGCGGCAATAACCGCTGCGGCGCGGCTCGGGCTGGCGCGGATATTGAAGGGCTGGTCGCTGCCGGTTTCCGGCACGATGCCCTGGCCCGAAGCCCAGGTCACGGCCGGCGGCATCGCTCTCGACGAGGTGAACCCGGAAACCCTCGAGTCCCGAATTGTCCCGGGGTTATTTTTTTGCGGGGAAATTCTCGACGTCGACGGCGACTGCGGCGGCTTTAACCTGCAGTGGGCCTGGTCCTCCGGGTGGCTCGCCGGCCTCTCCGCCGCCGGCCGCTGAGCGGTCATGCTGCGCCTCCTTGAAATCAAACTGGCGCTGGACCATGATCCCGGCGCCCTGGAGCGGGCCGTCGTGGCCAGGCTCGGCATCCGCCCGGAAGAACTGGTCGAATTCCGCATCGTTCGCCAGGCCGTGGACGCGCGCAAAAAAGGATCGATTCACCTGGTTTATTCCGTGGATGCGGTTGTACAGAATGAACCGAGATTTTTAGGGCGGCGGAAAACCACGGCCCTCGTCGCCGCCCCGGATCTATCCTATCGCTATGTCACCCCGGGCCGGGAAAAACTTCCACGGCCGCCCCTGGTCATCGGCAGCGGACCGGCCGGATTGTTTGCCGCCCTGCTGCTGGCGCGCCAGGGTTACCGGCCGGTCGTTCTGGAACGGGGCAAACCGGTCCAGGACCGTTACCAGGACGTGGAACGCTTCTGGTCGACCGGTCAACTGGATTCCGAATCCAACCTCCATTTCGGCGAAGGCGGCGCCGGCGCGTTCTCCGACGGCAAGCTGACGACCCTGATCCATGATCCGCGCTGCCGTAAAGTGCTGGAAGAATTCGTCTCCGCCGGCGCTCCGGCCGATATCCTTTATTTGAGCAAACCCCATTTGGGCAGCGACCGTCTGCCTGACATCGTCAGAAATATCCGCCAGGAAATTATTGGCCTGGGCGGGGAGGTTCATTTTAATTGCCTTGTCAACGGACTCAAGGTACAGGACAATAAAATTACCTCTGTGAATATATCCGGTCAGGACTCCATGGAAACGCGAGCCGTGATCCTGGCCCCGGGAAACAGCGCTCGCGACACGTTCGCCATGCTGTGGCAGGGCGGCGTGACCCTGCAGGCCAAGCCATTTTCCCTGGGCCTGCGCATCGAGCATCCGCAGGGGCTGATCGACGAAACGCAATACGGCGCTCACGCCGGCCATTCGCGCCTGGGTCGTGCCGATTACAAAATGTTTTTTCACGCCCCGGGCCGGCGTTCGGCCTATACCTTCTGCATGTGTCCGGGCGGCCAGGTGGTGGCCGCGGCGACCGAGGCGGACGGTTTGGTCACCAACGGCATGAGCCTTTTTGCCCGCGCCGGTCCCAACGCTAACAGCGCCCTGCTGGTCGGTGTCACCCCCGTCGATTTTGGCAGCAACCATCCCCTGGCCGGCATGGAATTTCAGCAAACCTGGGAAAGAAAAGCCTTTGCCCTGGGCGGCAAAAATTATTTTGCTCCGATCCAGCTAGTCAGGGACTTTTTGGCCTGTCGGCCGTCAATGGCATTGAGAAGCATTGAACCAACATACCGCCCCGGCTGGCGTTTTGCCCGCATGGCCGATTGCCTGCCCGGCTATGTGGTCGAAACCCTGCGCAGTGCTTTGCCTCATTTCGACAGACAGCTCCCTGGCTTTGCCCGCCCTGATGCGGTTTTGACCGGGGTCGAAACCCGCAGTTCTTCGCCGGTTCGTATCGTCCGCAATGCTGATTTTGAAAGCAATATTCATGGCCTTTACCCGGCCGGGGAAGGGGCGGGCTATGCCGGCGGTATCATGTCATCGGCAGTCGACGGCATGCGCGCCGCCGAAGCCTTGATCCAAAAATACGCGTGTCCTTGATTCATATTGTCGTCAGTAGGGATAAGCCCTATCCCCACCTTCCGCTGGATTGACTCGTTGGTAATTCCCTCATTTCTTGGGGAAATACTTCACATCTTTAATATTTTTAAAATCCGCATCCTGAGTCCAGAGAATGGCATTGAATTCCTGTGCCGTTGCCAGAATAATACCATCCGCCATTGGCAGATTATGCGCCAAACTCAGCTTGGCAGCGGCAAGCGCCAGAGGGGCAGTTAGAGCCACAATGGTTCCTTTGTGCATGGCCATGGCCGCTTGCAACGCGGCATCTTCACCGGATTCCCGGAGAACGACCTTGAAAACCTCATATATGGTTACCGTGGGCACAACCAGCGCAGCCGCATCATTCAAGGGGGTCATAAAATGCTTGGCATTGGGCTCATCGGCGAAGTATGCCAGCCAGCCGGAAGAATCTACGATATTCATACCCGATCTCCCTCGCGCTTGAATTCCGTATTGATGCCCTTGAGGAATCCACGGAGTTCCTTGATATCGCGTTCCGGAATAAGCTCGATGCGTCCGGCATATTCAATCACCCGCATTTTTTGGCCCGGACGAAGGTTAAATGTCTTTCTGACTGTTTTGGGTATAACGATTTGATATTTTGGCGATACGGTTACTGTTTGCATGTCAATACCTCCATCGATCCATTTTGTATTACGATATCATGATCGATATGGTTTTGTCAAACTTATGATGTCCCAATAATAACAGATATGCAAGTTGCTGGTAAGCGTGAAGAATAAAATAGCATTGCTGGTAAGAGAGCGATGATGATTTCCGGAACCGATGGATGTGACTTCTTAGGCTGTCGAAGATTATTTTATTCTATCGATCCAATAATCCGGTTTTCTATGTAAATGAGCAAATGCGAGTACAACAATAATTTCTTTTTGGATCGAGTAGATGATTTTATAGGGGAATTTGTGGATAAAACAACGGCGGATTTCTTTTCGTTCCGTTGACCAAACTTTCGGATATTGCTGGATGCGCAATAACGCCTGCCTTATTTCGTTTTCAAATCTGGCGCCCAAACCGGATTGCTCCAGTTCATAAAACTCTTGTGCTGCCCTAAACTCCAAGTAGGCGATTTGAAGGATTTCAATTTTCATGAATGCTTTGGAAACATTGCCTCAAAAGAAACAGTTTTTAGTTTCCCGGCTTTATAAGCTTTAAGCCGTTTTTCCGCTTCTATTGCCCATGCTTTATCAATTGCCGGATCGGGATTGTCAAGGCTGTTTACGAGAGCTTCAATAACGATGAAGCGTTCGGCAGGCTTTAGATTCAGGGCTTTGTTTATGATGGTTTTTGTAGGCGACATTTGTTTTTACCTCGACGTAAATTATAACATAAATTAAAAT
>JAPKZM010000158.1 GCA_026393775.1 Candidatus Aminicenantota bacterium | reverse complement strand
AAGGCTCTTATCCAGCTCTGCTGGGTCAGATTTTCGCAAAAATACGCTTGGCTTCCCGGGAGATCCGCATGTGGGGGTCCTTGGTCATCCTGAGGATATACTCCTTGACCTGCTCGCGATCCAATTTGGCCAAGCCCTCCAGGAGCTTCATTCTGACTTCGACATTAGCGTCGGTCAGCAATTTTTCGCTTATTTCCAGCAGCAGCGGGCTCTGGCGATTCCCCAGTATTTCGACGATTGCCGCCCGCACGTACCAGAGGGAATGCGGCAGCTGCTTGAGCAGTTTCCCTTCATCGATCTGGGCGCGTTTGGAGAGTTCCTTGACGATCAGTTCCCTTGTTTTCAGGTTGTCTTCTCCCAGTATGGAAATCAGCAGGTCTTCGCCGGACTGGTCGGTCTCGCTGATGATGTTTTTCACCGCCGCCAGCTTTTTCTCCATGTTCTGCTTTTTAAGCAATTCCCGTTTTGGGAAAAAACCGAAAGCGGTGTCGAAGCCGCGCTCGCTCAGGGCCTTTTTGCAGGCCATGTATACCGAGCTGTCCGGGTGCTGCAAAAAACTGCCGTAAAATGCCCGGTCTTGGAATTTCAATTCCCGCAGGATTTTCAACGTGCAGGCCAGGCATTTGGAAGAGATGTCTTTGGTCAGGGCGACTTCCTTTAAAAATTCGATGCATCGGCTTTTTTCCATCTGCGCGAACTGCTCGGTTTTCAGGAATTTCACCTGGCTTGCCGGCGACAATTTTAAAAAATCGGTGAGCATGGCTTCACTGCAGCTTGTCGAGCAGGTGCCCCATTTTCTCTTTCTTGGTTTTCATGTAGGCGAGGTTTTCCTTGTTGGGCGCGATTTCCAGCGGGATGCGCTCCGTGATTTCCAGGCCATAACCGGCCAGGGCGATGTACTTGGCCGGGTTGTTGGTGATCAATTTGAGTTTTTTCAGCCCCATATGACGCAGGATCTGGGCGCCGATCCCGTAATCGCGCTGGTCGGCCTTGAAGCCGAGCTTGACGTTGGCCTGGATGGTGTCCAGCCCTTCCTCTTGCAGCCTGTAGGCCTTGATCTTGTTGAGCAGGCCGATGCCGCGCCCCTCCTGGTTGACCAGGTAAAGCAGGACTCCTTTCTTTTCGCGGCTGATCATTTCCATGGCGTTTTGCAGCTGCTTGCCGCAATCGCAGCGCAGCGAGGCGAAGGTGTCCCCGGTCAGGCATTGGGAATGGACCCTGACCAGCACGGCTTCATCTCCGCTCAAGTCGCCCTGGGTCAAGGCGATGTGCGTCTCCTGCTGGATATGATCGACGAAGGCCAGGATCGTGAAATCTCCCCAGCGTGTGGGCAGCTTGGCTTCGGCCACCATTTCGACCAGGGAACCGGTGCTTACTCGGTACTTGATGATCTCTTCAACGGTGATGATTGGGATGGAGAATTTTTTTGAGAATTCGATCAGATCGGGCATCCGGGCCATGGTGCCGTCTTCCTTCATGATCTCGCAGATGACGCCGGCCGGGTAAAGGCCGGCGATTTTGGCCAGGTCGACCGATGCTTCGGTCTGCCCGGTCCGCACCAGCACGCCGCCGTCCTTGGCCCGCAAAGGGAAGATATGGCCGGGGCGCGAGAGGTCCTGGGGCCTGGTCGTTTCGGCGATCAGGCATTGAATGGTGACGGCGCGGTCAAAGGCAGAAATCCCGGTAGTGGTGTTGCGCTTGGCGTCCACGGAAACGGTGAACGGGGTCTGGAAATGCGAGGTATTATCCTGGACCATCAGGGGCAGGTCAAGTTCTTGGCTGCGCTTTTCGGTCAGGGAGACGCAGATCAGCCCGCGGGCTTCCTTGGCCATGAAATTGACGCTTTCCGCCGTGACCTTTTCGGCCGCGATCATCAGGTCGCCCTCGTTCTCGCGCTGCTCGTCATCGACGATGATGAGCATTTTCCCCTCTTTCAGGGCGGCGACGGCTTCGGGAACGGTAATGGTCATCTAGGGTTACCTGCCTTTTTCTGCTTGGTAAAAATTATATAGATATTTGCCGATTAAATCAAGCTCGATGTTGACGCGCTCGCCGACACGGAGAAGCTTCAGGTTGGTCGTGGCCAGAGTTTGCGGGATGATCTCGACGGCCAGCCATGTGTCGCGCACCTCGGCCACGGTCAGGCTGACGCCGTTCAGCGCCACCGAGCCGCGGGCGACGATGAACTTCCGCCAGTCGCGCTCGCTGAAGGTGAAGGTGAAGCGCGAGTTGCCATCGCTTTTGTTGACCGAGCGCAGGCGCACCGTGCCGTCGATGTGGCCGCTGACCAGGTGGCCGCCCAGGAGGCCATTAGCGGCTACCGGGAACTCGATGTTGAGGAGCGCGCCGATAGGCAGGTCGCCCAGGTTGGAGAGGCGCAGGGTGGGCGCAGCCAGGTTGAAGCTGAGCAGGTCGCCGGTTTTTTCGATCAGGGTCAGGCAGACGCCGTTGACGGCCAGCGAGTCGCCCACGGCGAGCGGCTTGTCCAGGACGGCGCGGATGGTCAGGACCGGCCGGTTCTTCTTTTCCAGCTTGACCAGGGCGGCGGTAGCGGCGATCAGTCCGGTAAACATTTTCTGATGCCTCTCAGCATGGTGCCGCCGGTGTATTCGCTCCAGCGGCAATCAACCAATTCCAGAGCATCCTCGAGACGGGCGACCCCGGAGGCGAAAATCTGGACCGAGTTCCGGCCGCCGACGATCTTGTTGGAAATGAACAAGGCTACCTCGTCAAACAGCCGCTCGCGGACGAAGGAATCCAGGACCCGCCCGCCCCCTTCCACCAGCAGCGAGGCGATGCCCAGCTCGAACAATTGGCCCAGGACGTCGGCCAGGACCAGGCCGTTGGCGTCATGGCGCACGAAGAAATGGCGTGGGACTTTTTTCTTCCGGTCCTCGGCATCACGGGAACTGAAAATGATCAAAGGAAAGCGTTCCTGGTCCTTGAATACGTTCAGGCGCCGGGGAAGCGAGTTGGCCGAATCCAGGACCACCCGGTACAGGGTCTTCCCCTCCCAGCCCGGCTCGCGCAGGTTCAGCTGCGGATCGTCGGCCAGGATGGTGCCGTGCCCGGCGAGGATGGCGGAGAACTCGCCGCGCAGGCTGTGGGAATAACGGCGCCCTTCCTCCGAGGTGACCCAGCGCGAGCGCCCGGCGTCATCGGTGAGCTTGCCGTCCAGGGAGATGCCGGCGTGCAGGGTCACGTAGGGCGACCGCTGGCGGATGGCCTTGAGGTAGTGGCGGTTGATCCGTTCCGCCCAGTCCTGGAAAAGGCCCACGCGGGTCCGGATGCCATGGGAGCGCAATTTCCGGATGCCGCGGCCATCGACCAGCGGGTTGGGGTCCCGCATGGCCATGACCACGCGCTTGACCTTCCTGGCGATGATCAGGTCGACGCAGGGGGGCGTCTTGCCGAAATGGCAGCAGGGCTCCAGGGTCAGGTACAAGGTGGCCCCGGGGACATGCACATTTTCCAGAGCCATGGCTTCGGCGTGCGCCATGCCGTATGCCCGGTGATATCCGGTGGACAATACCTTGCCGTTCTTGGCCACAACGGCGCCAACCATTGGATTCGGTTCGGTATTGCCCAGGCCCAGTAAACTCAATTTCAGGGCGATCTTCATGAACTTCTCGTCTTCCCTTTGTTGGCGCATCGAAGGAACGGCTCTCTGTTTCATGGTCTGAGCAGCAATTCCACGAAATCTTTTTCCGAAAATTCCCAAAGATCTTCCGCGCTCTCACCGACTCCGGCGTAACGCACCGGCAACCGTAAGCGGTCGGCAATGCTAATGACGGTGCCGCCTTTGGCCGTGCCGTCCAACTTGGCCAGGAGCAAGCCGTTGATCTGGGAAAATTCGCTGAATTTTTCGGCTTGTGACAAAGCATTCTGACCGGTGGAGGCGTCCAAAACCAGCCAGGTTTCGGCGGGTTGCAGCGGAGAAAACTTCTTGATGATCTTGATTATTTTTTGGAGCTCCCGCATCAGGTTTTCCTTGCTTTGCATGCGGCCGGCGGTATCGATGATCAGCAGGTCGAAATCCCGGTTCTGCCAGGACTGCATGCTGTTGAACACCACCGAGCCGGGATCGGCCCCGCGTTCTGCGCTGACGACCTGGATGGACAATTTCTGCCCCCACAAAGCCAACTGCGTGGCTCCGGCGGCGCGGAAAGTGTCGGCGGCGGCCATGAGGACTTTTTGCCCTCGCAGCTGAAAATGGCGGGCTAATTTGGCGGCGCTGGTGGTCTTGCCGCAACCGTTGATTCCGACCAACAGGATGACATTCTTGCCAGCGGCGGCCAGGATGGGGCGCTGGGCAGCGGGGAACACAGCCAGCAATTCCCGTTTGAGGAACTCCAGGCAATCTTCCTTAGGCGAACTGCGGCTTGTTTTTTTCCTCAAGCCGGCCATGATGCGGGTAACGACCGGCAGCGAAATATCGGCAAGGATCAAGCGCTCCTCGAGATCGTTCAGGATTTCTTCGTAATCCTTGGCGGACGCGAAAACCGAGGCGATTTTTGCATGCCAGGCTGTTTTAAAGAGTCCCTTGAACGCCATGGACGCATTATAGTTGAACAGATGGCCCTTTTCAAATCGGCCATGAGCCGGATCCGGTTGTTCGACGCCGGGATTATAAAAACCCCACCACCTGTCCGACCAGGCCTGAGATCGCATTCGTCCAGATGTCATTGCCGTCAACCACCCGGTTATGAAAAAAAACCTGCAGCAACTCGAAGGCGAAGGCGGAGGTGAATAGGATGATGAGGGGCATGGATGAAGAATTCTTTTTGTTCTCCCTACTCAGCAGCATGCCCAGGATGAAAAATTCGGCGATGTGCAGGAAATTCGCGAAAAAGACCTTGTTCAGGAATATCCTTCTCTGAAAAAGAAAATAGAAAATGATGGCGGCGGCCAGGAGCACGGCGGTGATTTCCAGGGTTTTTCCGGTCTTGCATGCCTTGAAAAAACCCAAAGCGAAAAAAGCTGCCAGAAATCCCAGCAGAACGTAATTTATGAAATTGAAGCCCCTGATGTTGACCAGCAGGTTTTTAAGCTGAACATGGAAGGGCAAGGTCACCAGCAGTGCCAGGATGTAAAGCAGGGAAAACGTGAATTTTTTCAACCCGGTTCTTTTTCGGCGCTGGGCGCGGCCGTCTTTTCAATGACCTTGGCTTTGATTTCATCGAACAGGGGGCGGTTTTCCTCCAAGAGCTTGCGGACCGCTTCCTTGCCCTGGCCCAAGCGGTTTTCGTTGTAAGAGTACCAGGCACCGGTCTTGCTGACTATTTCATAGAGAACTCCCAGCTCGATGATATCGCTCTCCTTGGAAAAACCCTTGCCGTAATAGAGATCCACTTCGACCTCTTTGAAAGGCGGGGCCATTTTGTTCTTGACTATTTTAATGCGGATGCGGGAGCCGACGATATCGGTCCCTTCCTTGATGGCCATGATCCGCTTGACCTCGATGCGCATGGAGCTGTAGAATTTCAGCGCCCGGCCGCCGGTTGTTACTTCGGGATTGCCGACGAACATGCCGATCTTTTCACGCAGCTGATTGAGGAAAACGAAAGTGGTTTTCGAGCGGGAAACGATGGCAGTCAGCTTGCGCAGCGCTTGGCTCATCAATCTGGCTTGCAGGCCCATGTGGCTGTCACCCATGTCACCTTCCAATTCCGCCTTGGGGACCAGGGCGGCCACGCTGTCCACCACGATGATGTCGACACCGCCCGAGCGTACCAGGATCTCGGCGATCTCCAGGGCTTGCTCGCCCCAGTCGGGCTGGGCGATGTATAATTCATCGATATTCACGCCAAGTTTCTGGGCATAGAGGGGGTCGAGGGCATGTTCGGCGTCGATGAAAGCGGCGTATCCCCCCGCCTTCTGGGCTTCGGCGATGGCATGCAGGGCCAGGGTCGTTTTACCGGAACCTTCAGGCCCGTAGATTTCGAGGACCCGGCCGCGCGGAAAGCCGCCGATCCCGGTAACGATGTCTAGAGCGATACAACCGGAGGAGATGGCGGGAATCCGCACCACTTCTTTTCCTCCCAATTTCATAATCGAACCCTTGCCGAATTGCTTTTCGATCTGCGATACAGCATTGTTCAAAGCGGTCATTTTGTTGGAGCTTTCAGCCATGAAATCCTCCTCTGGTGCGATAGTTCATTGTATCAGGAATGGTCGGTAATTAAAAGTGCTTACGTGTGTAGGGAACGCAAATTTGCGTTCCCTACGGATGAAGTTCTCGGTCATTTTCATAGTGATAAAAGTGTTATTTTCAGCCCTTTTTTCGCGAACAACTTGAAATGGTGATCCATGGTGAGGATCTCCCCGCAGCCTGTTTCGTCGAAGGAACTTACGATGATCGCGTCGAAAGCGGGCATGCCGGTACCATGGGCGACCTGTCCCGCCTTCAAGGCGACAGTAGTGGTCACGGGCACCACCTCGACGGCCTTGGCGATATCGTCCAGGACGGTCGGCCAGGCCTTAAGGTCGCCCTGCAGCAGTCTTTTTTTCAGCTCATAGAAGCAGAGTACGGAAGTGAGGAGTTCCCTGTTCTCCCAAGCTTCCACCGCGGCCGGGTTGCCGGCGGCTAGGGCGTAGAAATAGCTGGTGTCAATCCCGGTCAGCATCGGCCACTGTCCTTTCCCGGTGGAGCGCTTCCCAGTCTGCGGGTACGACTACTTGGCGGATGTGCTCCATTACCCGCTTCCTGGCCCCGTTCATCTCATTAGTCTTGAGGTAATCTTCTACGGCGCGGCTGATGATCCGCGAAACCGGGATGTTGCCGGAACTGGCTCTGGCGCGGATCGCCTCCAGAACTTCTTTTTTAAGATAAAAACTTACTGCCGGCATGATATCTCCGCTAATATAATATCATATTATGATATTATTTTCAACAAAAAAATGCGCATGTTAAATAAAGCACTTGGTTGACGGTAGACGGTGTACGGTTGACGGTAAGAAAAAGGAGTTATGCAAAATTCCAAACTCCAAATACCAAATCCCAAATAAGCACCAAGCACCAATGACCAAAATAGTATGTAATTGAAAGAGGATTTTGTGAATTTCGAAAAGGTGATTTCGTTTGGATCATTGGAATTTGGAGCTTGGAATTTGTTTGGAAATTGGTGCTTGGGATTTTGTGCTTATTTCTTCACCGTAAACCGTATGCCGTGTACCTTAAACCTAGCTACTTCCCGAGGTATTCGATCTTGTCGAACTCTTCGTCCTGTTTATGATATGTCTCGATCAATTCCTTCAGCGAATTCAACAGGTGGATGATGTCGTTTTCGATCTCTTTTCTTTTAAATTGGAGGCTGTTGATCTCCTCCTTGATGGCCATTTGCCTGGTGAAAGCGTGCTTGACGATCTCTTCCGATTTCATCTCGGCGTCCTTAATGATCAGCTCGGCTTCCTTGTGGGAATTGACTTTAATCTCGCTGGAAAATTTCTGAGCGGCAATCAGGGTGTCGCGCAGGAGCTCTTCCTTTTTTTCAATCTTGGCCAGGCTTTCGCGCAGCTTTTCCATTTTTATCTTCATGGCTTCCTTTTCCTGGATTTCGCTCTCCATGGTTTCCACGAGCTGCTGCAAAAAGCTCTTGACCTCGGCGGGATTGTAGCCCTTGAACTTTTTGGAAAAAACCTGGTTCAAAATTTCCTGGGGTGTTAATTTCATGATTCCTCCTTGCCCACGCCCGTCCGGTTTCCGGTTTTCATCCGTTGCGTTTACCAAACAGCGCTGTGCCGATGCGGACGATGGTTGCGCCCTCTTCGACGGCCACTTCGTAATCGTGGCTCATGCCTATGGAGAGGTGCGAAATTTTCAAATTGGCTATGGCCATTTGATTGATCTCATCTTTCAATTCCCGCAGCCGCGAAAAATAAGGCCTGACCTTCTCCGTGTCTTCGAAATAAGGGGGAATGGACATCAGGCCGGTAACGACTATTTTATTCAGGTTGGCGAGATAGGGCAGCGCTTTTTTCAGTCCTTCGATGGTAAATCCCGATTTGTTCTTTTCTTCGCCGATATTGATCTCGATGAACAACTCGACCGGTTTGTCGACTCGCTTGTGAATATGCTCCAGCGATTTGACGCCGTCTACCGATTCGATCAAGTGAAATGTAGAGAGCAGTTTGTTGATTTTGTTTTTCTGCAGCTTGCCGATGAAGTGCCAGACTATATCGGTGTCCGCAAGCTGGTGCATGTGGTTCTCGGCTTCCTGGGCTTTATTTTCCCCCAGGAGGCGGACACCCAAGTCATAGACCTGCCTAATCTTTGTCACACCCTGGTCCTTGCAAACGGCCGCGATCTGGACTTGACAGGGATCTCTTTTTACCCGCAGGCAGGCTTTTTCGATGTTCTGCCTGATCCGTTCAAGATTTTCCTTGATGGCCATTGGTTTCGTTTTTTCCCTTTTTATTCAAATGGGCCTTGTATACTCCCCAAACATAGATCAAAGCGCTGATGGCCATGCCATGAGCGCCGATATATTTGGACCAAAAAAGAAAAATAAAGAAACACAGCAGGAAGGCGATGATGGCGGTCCCTTGCATGCCGCGGCCCTGGCGCGGATTTTTCAAGATTTGGGAATGTTTCTCATCCACTGCCCCGCCGCAATGCAGGCAGATCCTGTATCCTGGGTCGAATTCCTGGACATGGCCGCAGTCGGGACATTGAACGTTCATGACCATTTCATTCGCTAGGCCTGCCGAATCAATTTTTGCCTCATTTGCCGTTCAAGGCCAAACGGAAGCCGATGATGTTGAGCCTGCTCTCGGGATTCTCCTGGCTGCGGTTGCCCGAGCGGATCATCTCGGCGCCGTTGCTCCAGGCGCCGCCGCGTACGACCCGTTCCGTTCCTTCCTCCGGCCCCTGGGGATCGCTGTCGGCGGAGTTCTCGTAATAATCATCGGCATACCAGTCGGCCAGCCATTCCCAGACATTGCCGGCCATGTCCAGCACCCCGTAGGGCGATGCCCCTTGCGGGTAAGATCCCACTACGCTGGTTTTCATGATCTCCTTGTCGAAATTGGCCAGTTCGTTTGTCGGCTGAGCGCTTCCCCAGGGATAGCGGTCGCGGGCCGCTTTTTCCCATTCGGCCTCGGTCGGCAAGCGGAAGGCAAACCCCGTCTTTTTCCTCAGCCAGGCACAGAAATCATTGGCCTCTTTCCAGGAAACGTAGATCACTGGCCGCTCACCGCGGCCCCAGCCCTCGCGGGTGTTCGTCGGCGTCCCCTTCCTTGGCCGGGGAACCGATGGAGAATTCTCCTTCCGGGATGTAGATCATGGTGATGTTCCTGGGAAACACCGCTTCCCAGAAGCCTTTATCGTTTTGCTGGATCTTGTCGGCCTTGCCGGCAATTTTTTGCAGGAAAGGTTCGCTGTACTTATTAGGTTGCACGCTGGTCTTGACTGCAGCCGGCTTGGTCTCGGCCAACTTTGTTTCGGCTGGCGCCGGATTGGTTGTTTCCGTGCGACCCAGCATGGCATCGATCTGCTTGCGGACATCCTTCAATTCCTTGCTTTTTTCCGTCAGCAGCGCATCGATCTCCTGGGGATACTTTTCCGCCATGGGAGTCAGCCGGCTCTGGATTTCAGCAGTGCCTTCGGGATATATGCGCAATCCTTCCACCAGGTATAGGAAAGCGAATTTAACATCGTTTTTTTCGTAGTTGGCATCGGCTTTTTCGAGATATTCGGAGAATTTCCCTTTCCGTTCCCCCAAGTCGATCTCCTTCTGCATCTCGCTGCATTTTTCCTTGGCTACCAGGCTGCCGGGCGCCAAGGCCAAGGCTTTCTGATAATGTTGCAGCGCGATCCGGACGTTTCCCGCTTCGGCTTCCTTGTCACCCTGATCTAGGTACCAATCGGCATTTTCCGCCGGCTTTTCTGGAGTCATGCTTCTGGACTTTGGCTCTGCCCTGGGTTCGGCCTTCGTCTCGATCGGAAGCAAGTCCTGCTCAAAAACAACATAACGGGCATCATCGGGATTCAACCCCGGGCCCATCTTATTAATTAGCACCTCAGCGGTCCGTGGCGATACTTTTTTTACGGTGAAGATGCCTATATTGATAGTATATTCCCCGCTGGGTTCTTTATAGACGGCATTAACGATCCCCTTCATGCCGGCCTCGACTCCGTCCGTCGTGCCGCGATCGATGGTCAACAGCAGGTCTTTATGGGCGATTACATTTGCGATGGTGCCGGCCGGTAAAAGGGAAATTGTAAAAAGCAGCGCAAAAAAAATTAGGGTTAATTTTTTCATTGCACACTCCTTCATATACATTATTCAATCATAATTCAATTTATTTTGCAATATAATCCCACGCGAAAACCCATTTGCCGTTTTTCTCGAAATGGCCTTGCGGCCAAGCTTATTTTATTTTTTGATTTTGTCTTTCAGCGCTTTTCCAGCGACGAATTTGGGTACACGGGCGGCCTTGATCTGGATCTTCTGGCCGGTCTTGGGATTCACCCCGGCCCGAGCCTTGCGATCGGCCACTTTGAATGTGCCGAAACCGACCAGTGCGACCGAGCCTTTTTTCTTGAGCTCAGCCGTGATGGCCGCGATAGTGCCATTGATGGCTTTTTCCATCTCTGACACTTTTAGGTTGGTTTTGCCGGCAACGGCCTTGATTAACTCGTTTTTGTTCATGGGCTATTTCTCCTTGAATGGAATTGTAAAAAATAAAAAAAAGAAAATCAAGTCGGTCCGATCGGGGTCTGGCTTGCAAAAACAAAAGTTCGCTTGTATGATGGGTCCATGGTCAGCCGTCCGGAGAAGGAAGCGTATTATTTAAATATCGCCGAAGTGGTTTCTAAGCGCTCCACCTGTTTGAAGGTGCTCATCGGCGCCATCATCGTCAAGGGAGACCAGATCATCGCCACCGGCTATAACGGCGCACCGCGGCATACGCGCAGTTCCCTCGAACACGGTTTCTGCCTGCGTCAAAAACTGCGTATTCCCTCGGGAACGCAGTACGAGTTGTGCCGCTCGGTGCATGCCGAGCAGAACGCGATCATCAACTCCGCCCGGGCCGGAGTCAGCCTGTTCGGCGGCGACATGTACATCTTCGGCAATGAGCGCGAAAGCGGCGCGGTCGTCTTCGCTTTTCCCTGTTTCATTTGCAAAAAAATGATCATCAACGCCGGCCTGGACCGCGTGGTCGTTTCGCTGCCCGGGAAGGAACGTTTTAAAATTTTCAGGGTCGATGACTGGGTCAGGGAGTGGCAGGAACAGGATATCCTTGAAGACAGTGTCCGCTATGGGCAGTCGGGATGAAAGCGTGGCGTTTGACGCCCGCGGCTCGGGAACTGCGCATCGGGCTGACCGGCCGCATGGCTTCGGGCAAGGGTGAAGCGGTCCGCATCATGAAGAGCTACGGGTTCCAGTACATTTCCCTTTCCGATATCGTTCGCCGCGAAGCGGCCAAGATCGGCCCCGCCCTTGATCGGGGACAGATGCAGAGTGGCGAGCCCGAAGGTGGGCAGCAAGTTGGGCCGACGATGGCACTGGCCGATTTCACCATTGCCAACGAGGGCCCTTTGTCAGAACTCAAGACTGCGCTGGACGCGATTTTGAGAAAAATTGGAGTTGGGCATGCTTAAAAAAAACATGGCGGTTTATCCCGGGTCGTATGATCCCTTGACCAATGGGCATATCGACATCATCGAACGCGGTCTGAAGATTTTTGACAAGATCGTCGTGGCGGTCCTGAAAAATCCGGCTAAAACCTATCTTTTCAACCTTAAGGAAAGATGCGGGATATTGAACGATGTTTTCAAAAGCAATGACAAAATCGAGATCGTTCATTTCGAAGGCCTGCTGGTCGATTTTGTGAAAGAGAGGGGCATCACGACCATCGTTCGCGGCTTGCGGGCCATTTCCGATTTTGAGATCGAGTTTCAAATGGCCCTGATGAACCGCAAGATCGAACCGCGCATCGAAACGATCTTCTTCGTCCCTTCCGAATCTTACTCTTTCCTCAGTTCCAAACTGGTCAAGGAAATTTACCTGCTGGGCGGCGAAGTTCCCTCGATGCTGCCGGCGATCGTGGACCGCAAGCTGAAGGAAAGATTCCGCCGGCCATGATGCGGAGCTCTGGGTTCAATGCGCCAGAGGCCAGTTGAAGCGGAAAACCTTTTTGCCGGGGTTTGCCAAATGAGAGTGGATTACTTTTCGGCTTCGTAGGCGGCGATGACTTCGGCGGCGGGTCCGTCGAGCCGGATTTGCCCTTTATCCAGCCAGAGCGCTCGTTGGCAGTATTTTTTCAGGAAATCGTGATCATGGGAAGTGATAACCATGGTTCGAGTCGATTCGGCCAGCCGGACGAAGAATGCATTGCACTCGCGGATAAAAGCCTGGTCCACGTGAACGAAAGTCTCATCGAAAACAAGAAAGTCGGCTGGAGCTTGAAAAACAATGCTCAGCGCCAGGCGCTGGCGCTGGCCCAGGGAAAGGTCGTGCAGCGGGGCAAAGCCCAATTTCTTGATATCGGCAGAGTCCAGTATTTTCGCTACCAATGGTTCCGTCTGCCTCCGCTTCATCCCGCACACGGCTCCGAAAAGGTAAATGTTGTCGATGACCGGCAGGTCGGCGTTCTGGCCGATCCAGAACTTGAAAAGTGCCAGCGGCTCCGCTGCCACTTCAATGCTGCCGCGGCTGGGATCGATAATCCCGGATATCAGGCGCAGCAGGGTGGTCTTTCCCGAACCATTGCGACCGATGACCGCGACTTTTTCGCCGCGCTTGATCGTGAATGACAGGTCGCGCAAAGCCCATACTTCCATGGTAAGCTTTTCCGGCCCCCAGAGCGCTTTCAGCGCCCGCAACGTGGACCGCTGCCGTTTCAGCACCCGGTAGCGCTTGGCGACATGGCTGGCTTGTATCAGCGGCTCGTTCATGTGCGATCCAGAGCCTCCCCTTCCCAGCGCAGGAAAATGAGGTATGATGCACCCAGGGTGGCGGTCCCCATAAATACGCAATGGAGGAGAACGGAAACTTCGAGCATCCCGCCCTTCATGAATATCGCGCGCAAGGCTTTCAGGTATGGTGTCAATGGGTTCAGGTATGAGATCAGGAGACGCATGGTCGGGGACATGCTTTCCACCGTATAGAAAACCGGCGTGACGAAAAGAAAAAGGCGTGAAAAAATCGCCCAGACGTGTTCCACGTCACGCGCGAAGCAAAAAGATAGGGAAAGAGCCAAGCCGACACCCAGAACCAGAGCGAGAAAAGACAACAGAATGGGGATGAACAACAGCGCGGAGCGCCATGCATAAAAACCATAAATCACGCTGATCATGGTGCAGATCGCCAGTTCGATTGCAAATTTCCAAGCGTTGATGGAGATAGTGGCCAGTACGAGGTTCTCGCGCGGGATGGTGGAATTCAGGGCTATATCGCGGTTGAAGCTAAGAACTTTGAGCAGGTACGACGTGGCGGTGATGAAAAAATTCACCAGGATGATTCCGCTCAAAAGGTATAGCGGGTAGCCTGCGATTCCCCGTCCGAAATGCTTGCTGAACACATAATAGAAGGAGACCAACATGACCGTCGTCCCGATCAGGCTCCATAACCCGCCCAGGAACGAATGGTAGTCGCTGGCCTTGATATTGGCCCGCACCAACTCCAGGAGGATCGTCCGGTTGAGGGGTCTTGTCAGTCGTTTGCAGCGGCTGGCGAAGCGGGCGCTGACGACTTTTTTAGTGGCCATATTCAAGTTCCTGGATACGATCGCGGGCTATCGCTGATGTCGATTATATGGGAAACTTCAACTTAAAACAACGATAAAATTACAGATGGGTGTCGGGCATTCGCATCCAAAGCTTTAATCCATGCCGGCGGGTAGCGGAATAGGGTGCAGGAACAGCTCTCCTCATGGGCGAGGAATTTGGTTTTTTTTCACAATATACCGATAACCGATCCATTCCTGGCCGCTGTGTTCATCCTCTTCCATGCGCAGGACCTCAGCACCGGCTGCCTTGAAAAATTCGACGATTCGGTCACTATGGATTCCATGCATGGGAAAAGGTCCGAGCTCCCGGACTTCTTTTGCCAGATCGGCATACAAGTCTTGTGCGGATATCCGGGTTTCAGGAACAGGCGTGCCTTCAACAGCCCGGCTTGCTTCTGCAGCGAAAATATCGGCTCTGGAAAAATGATCGTCTTTCGATCCGACTCTAACCGGGAATCTCAAAGTTTTCGTTCCCTTGTCCTTGAACCAGGCGATGCCTTCATGGACGAGGTCAATTTCACAAATATAATCTCCCTTTTGGGGAGGGGTTTTAATTAGCAGCTGTCCCGTGTATTTCTCGTTAGCGTCCAGTTTCTCCGGCAAGGGGGACCGGCCGTCATCCTGGATTAACATCGTAACGCCATCGTTTGCAAGCCAGTGATTGCCAATCCGGATCGGACCATATGCGGGTTGAATCCAATCATGCCGGCTCTGGTTATGGACATGGATGTCCAGGGTCAGTTCCGTCCCCGGCCCGACAGGGTCCCCGGGGATTTTTGAGATTCGAAGTGAAGCCTGGTAGGCGTCGTTGGCCATGGGCGCAAATGCGGCTTTGGCCATCGCGTTTTGCGGCCGCAAATGGGATGGGAGCTGAAAGACCAGAATGCCCCCGGGTCTCAAAATCCGCAACAATTCTTGTAGATAGTGAAGAGTGAGCTCTGGCTGCAGGTGCTGGAGGACGATGTTGGAATACAAAAAGTCGAATTCGTTATCCGGAAAAACCTTGAGGTCATCCACCTGGTTATGGACATAGCTGACTTTGCCCGGGAAGCGGTTCAACTTGTCTGCCAGCCGGATCATTGTTTCTGAAATGTCGACGCCAACAATGGATTTAAAATGGGCGGCCAAGGCCTGGGTTACCCGGCCGATTCCACAACCGAAATCCAGTGCCTTTTCTTTTTCTGTCTGGATATGCAGATGGTTCAGATGAAAGAACAGAAGGGACATCTCGTGGCGCCCGGTCCGGAAGAAGTGTTGAAGATCCCATTGGCGATTCTTCATGGCAGGATCTGATAGGATTGCCCAAAGGGGATCGCTTTGGGCATATTGTTCCCAGAAAACGTGGACGTTCTGAATGTTGTCTTTCATGGAGTCTCCAAAAAAACTATCATCTTCCTTTGTGCTTTATCATTCGGCCAGAACCGGCAACATGTTTTTGTCTAGTTTAAAAATGGTAAAATGCTTTTCCAGCCGTTGGGCAGGGTCTTGGCGATATCGTTCAGAATGACAAAGCCCATCAGGACGATCAGGAAAGAAAAACCGATATAGATCAGGACCGTTTTCAATGTCTGGTTCAGATCGCGGCGGATGATGGCTTCGATAGTAAATGTAAGCAGATGACCACCGTCGAGACCGGGTATAGGGAAGAGGTTGATTATCCCCAATTGAAACGAAATTAAGGCGATGAGCATGAAAAAATTGGTAAATCCGCTTGCCAGCGCCTGCTGGGAAACGCGGGCGATTTCCATGGGCCCGGAAAAGCTTTTTATCGACATTTTTCGCTGGATCATTTTTTTAAATGTGTTGAAGAGCACAAATGTCAGCTGGCCAGCTTCATGAAAACTGTTTTGCACAGCGGCGATCAAGCTGTAGTGGATTTTGCTGGCAGCGATTTTGGCCGAGATGCCGATTAGGCCTTGGCCATTTTCACCGATAACCGTGGTGAGCTGGCTGAAAAAAAACTGTTCATCCCGTTTATATGTCATATGCAGCAGTTTTCCCGGTGATTCGTGGATGATGTTGGCGAGTTCGAAATAAGTAGCTATCGGTTGGTCATTAACCGCGGTAATCACATCGCCGGGCTTTAACCCCGCCTTCCAGGCCGGATAGTTTTTGATGACTTGATCGATTTCGGCCGGCCATTGCCAGTAAAATCCGGCATAGCCGATTTCATAGCGACTGTTGGAGGAAACGTTTAATTGGGTCGCCAATGGTTTGCCCTGGCGTAAAAAGTCAATTTGCAAGCTTTCTTTGGGATTGGTGAGGATGGTGATTTCCACTTCCTTCCAATTGGTTGTTTTTTGGTTGTTGATGGCCAGCAATGTATCACCAGGCAACAACCCGGCTTTTTCCGCCGGTGAATCCTTTTCGATATAGCCGATGACAGGTTTCTCCAGCTTGTAAGCATCGATTTCCACGCCGCCCATGTTAACGATGACAATCAACAGCAAAGCCAGCAATATATTCATGAAAGGACCCATGAGCAGGGTGAAAATTTTCTGAGCCCGGTT
>JAPKZM010000253.1 GCA_026393775.1 Candidatus Aminicenantota bacterium | reverse complement strand
GGCGGGCGTGGCGACAATCAGCCCAACGCCCGTTCGATATCCGCGATCAGGTCTTCCTTGTCTTCCAGCCCGATGGAGAAGCGCACCATGGCCGGCGAGATCCCGGCTTTGCGCATCTCGGTTTCGCCCATGGCGGAGTGGGTGGTGGATGCCGGATGGGTAACGATACTCCGGCACGTGCCCAGGTGGGTGGCATGGGTCAGCACTTTGAGCGCATCGATGAATTTGACCGCGTCGGCATAGTTCCCTTTGATCACGAAGGACATCAGCGAGCTGAAGCCTTTCATCTTGTTCGTTCCCATCAGTTTGCGGTACGGGTTGCTGTCCAGGCCCGGATAATTTACCGTTTCCACCCGAGGATGCTTTTCCAGGAAACGGGCCACGACCATGGCATTGAGACAGTGCCGTTCCATGCGCAGGCCCAGTGTCTCCAGCCCCAGCAGATTCAGCCAGGCATGGAAGGGGGACATGGCCGGACCCAGATAGCGGATGGAGCTCTGGCGGATGCCTTCGACCAATTCCCGCGAACCGCAGATGATCCCACCCAGGCTCGACCCGTTCCCGCAGATATACTTGGTCGTGGAATGAACGACCACGCTGGCTCCCAGATCGATGGGGCTCTGCAGGGCGGGCGTGGCGATGGTATTGTCAACGACCAGCGGCAGGTGGTGCTTTTTCGCCAGCGCCGCCAATGCCGGGATATCGGCCACAAACAGAGCCGGGTTGCTGGGGGTTTCCACGAACAAGAATTTTGTCTTCGGCGTGATGGCGGCCGCCCAGGCGGAGATGTCGTCGGGAGCGGTGACCCAATGAACCTGCGAGCCCATTTTTTTCAAGCCGGTCTCAAAAAGACCGAAGGTGCCGCCGTAGACCCGGTTGGATGAAACCACGGCATCGCCCGGGCTCAACAAGTGGTGGGTCAGAAGGAAGATGGCCGACATTCCCGACGCAGTGGCGATGGCCGACTCGGTGTTTTCCAGGGCCGCCAGCCGCTTTTCGAAAACGGCAACCGTCGGGTTGTCCCAGCGTCCGTAGGTGTAGCCGGGCTTTTCGCCGGTAAAGATCGCCGCCGCCTCCTTGGCATCGGCATAGGGATAGGCCACGGATTGATAGATGGGCACGGACATCGAATCGGGGGAAAATTTCTCCAAACCGGCGTGGATCGCCTTGGTATCAAAGCCCTGTTTTTTCATGAAACCTCCGTAAATTAAAACATGCTGGTTGAATTTTCGAAAACCAGTTAAGGATTCTAGTTGAAATTACGATTTATTGCAACTGGCAGCCCGGGCAAGCCGCTGGCATTCACTTGCCGGCAAGGAGTTTCAGGAATTCACCTTCCGTAACAATGGGGATCCTGAGTTTTTCGGCCCTGGCCAATTTGGAGCCGGGATGGCTGCCGGACAACAGGAAGTTGGTGCGCGAACTGACACTTTCCGCGACCTTGCCGCCGCGTTTTTCAATCTCGGTGACCGCCAGCGAGCGGGGGCTGAAGTTGGCAAACGTTCCGCTGACTACCCAGACCTGGCCGGCGAAGGAATCATCCATTCTTTCCGGCCCGCCGCCTGCGGCTTGGAACTGCAAACCGATCTCCCGCAAGCGGGCGATCAATTTCAGGTTGACGGGGCTGCTGAAATGCTCGACCAGCAGCCGCGCCGTGACCTCGCCAATCCCTTCCATCCGGGCAAAAGCCTCCCAGTCATTTTTCTTGGCGCAGGCAACGATTTTCTCCACGCTGTCAAAGCCATTGGCGATCAGGGCGGTCGCCACGGCCGAGGCCACGCCCTCAAAACCCAGGGCAGCCAGGACCTTGGCAAAGGGGCGGGACTTGCTCGCTTCGACCGCAGCGCGGATGCGGGTGATTTTTTTTTCCTTGAAGCCCTCTTCCCCGGCCAGCAAGCCGTAATCGAAGCGATAAATGTCCGGGATGCTCTGCACCCAGCCTTTGGCGAACAGGAAAGCGATGGTCTTTTCCCCCAGGGTCTCGATGTCCATCTGCTCCTTGGCGCAAAAATACTCGAGCATGCGTCGACGCCGCTCGGGGCAGGCGTCATTTTTGCAGAAATGGTGGGCCCCCTCCTTCACCAAGGGCATTTGACAAAAGGGGCAGCGGTCAGGCAGCTTATAGATCCCCGGTGCCTGTTCGCTTTTTTCCAGCACTTCATCGACGGCCGGGATGACGTCGCCGCGTTTGGATATGCTGACCTCATCGCCGATCCCCAGTTCCAGCATGTCGATATAATCCTGGTTGTGCAGCGTGGCCCGCGTGACCGTGCTGCCGGAAAGCGCCACCGGCTTGAGCAGCGCCACCGGGGTGACCCGGCCGTTGCGTCCCACCTGCACCTGCACGTCCAACAATACGGTCCGGCCCTGCGGAGAATCAAACTTGTAGGCCATGGCCCAGCGCGGGTGGTGGGCCGTGGTTCCGAGTTCCCGGCGGAAGTCCATTTCCACGACTTTGATCACCAGGCCGTCGATGTCGTAGGGGATTTCGGCCCTTGTGGCCGCCCGCCGAAGCAGGTATTCTTTCAGGCCGGTCAGCGGTTCGGCCGAAATGCCCGGAAAAAGCCGCAGCGCCAGCAGCCGCTTGGCTTCATCGGCGGAAAAATATCCCAAGTGCGGATTGACGCGGAATCCCAGTTCCAGCAGCCGCTGCAGGATTTCCAGGTGATCGCGGCCGGACCCGTTCTGAAAAAATCCCTCGTAAACGAAGATATTCAGGGGCACGCGGGCCGCCAGGGAAGATTTGAGGTTGCGCAGCGAACCGGCCGCCAGGTTGCGCGGATTAGCGTATTTTTCAGCCACCTGCGAATTAAAGCGCTCGAAATCACCGCGCATGATGTAAATTTCGCCGCGCACGGCAAGCGGCGAGGATTCGGCGATGCGCAGGGGGACCTGGCTGATGGTGCGCACATTGGCACTGACATCGTTGCCCAGAAGGCCGTTGCCCCGGGTGAGGGCGTACTGCAGTTCCCCCCGGTCATAGTAAAGGACGATGGAGGCGCCGTCTATTTTCTCCTCGACAGTAAACCCGGCTCCGCCCCCGGCGGCAGCCGCGGTTTTCAGCAGCCACTGTTCGAGTTCTTCCGCCTGGTACACCTTGTCCAGGCTGAGGACCGGCACCGTATGGGCTTTTTCGGGAAAGGCGTTGTCCAGGTCGGAGCCGATCCTGCGGCTGGGAGAATTGGCGCCGGCATACTGGGGAAACCGCTTTTCCAGGCGCAACAGCGCATCGAACATCCGGTCGTATTCTTCATCGCTGATTTCCGGCCGGGCCCGAACGTAGTACAAATATTGGTGTTTGAGCAGTTCGGCGGCAAGTTCTTCGATCCGCTTCTTGGCATCCATGCCGTCATTATAGAAAAAATTGCCCCATGAGTAAACGAAAATCCAAACAATCAATTTTTATTTCTAATTCGCGAAAACAATTGACAAATGACATAAAAAGCTATACTATGATGCTTTCCTTGGGTGAGAAAAATGAGTTTAAAAGGATCTTTATCTTCAATTAATTTGGCGGATATCATTCAGCTGGTTTCCAATTCCAACCAAACCGGCCGCTTCATCCTCACGCGCACCGGCGGGCAGCAGGGGATGATCTACCTGAAAAAGGGCGAGATCGTCCATGCTGAAGCCGAATCGTTTAAGGGCGAGGACGCCATTTTCACATTGATCGCCTGGGACGAAGGTGAATTTGTTTTTGAGGAAGGGACATCGGATACTCCGGTCACCATCCAACGGCCGATCACATCTCTGCTGATGGAATCGGCGCGCCGCATCGACGAATGGAAGCTGCTGCGCAAAAAAATCGGCTCCATTGACGCCATTCCCGAATTCAACGATATCGACCGCCAGGAGCGCCGCAAGATTTCCCTGTCCACCATGGAATGGGTGATCATCGCCAAGATCGACGGCAAAAAAAACATCAACCAGATTTCCAAGGAATGCGCGGTCAATATCTTCGACACGGCGCGCATCATCTACGGAATGGTCACTTCCGACCTGATCAAGCTGAAGTAAAAGCCCGCGCGGCCTCCGGCCGCAGCGATTAAAAAAGCTACTCGATAACGACCAGGGCCACCGCCATGTCCCTGGTATGGGAAAGCGACAAGAGTGCCCTTTTTAATTTTTTATTTTTAAATTTCGCCAGCGCCGCCGCCGCCAGCTGCAGTTGCGGCTTGCCCAGCTCATCATTTTCAACTTCAACATCCTGCCAGCTCATGCCATCGCGAAATCCGGTGCCCAGGGCCTTGAAAAAGGCTTCTTTGGCGGTGAAACGCGCCGCGTAATGCTGGGCTTTGAAATACTTGCTCTCGCAATATCCGATTTCCCGGGCGGTGAAAATCCTTTCGACAAAGCCGCTGTCCTGCTCCAGCAACTTCCGCACCCGGCTGATTTCAACCATGTCCACACCGATGCCCTTGATCATGTCTTCACCTGCCGCACAGTATAGAAAAATATGCCGCAAAAATCAACAGCAACGAAGCGGGACAATGTTTTTTTGCGGCCGAGAATATGGTATACTGGGATTCCTCATGAAACAATTTTTTTTAAGGCATTTTAAGGTCATCCTCCTTGGCAGCAGTTTCCTGATCACCTCGCTGCTGGGAATTTTTCTGGGGTTGATCCTCGTTTATCAGAAAGGTTTCCCGCAAATAAAGAACCTGGAAGACATCAAGCCCGTGGTCATGACCACGGTCTATGACGATCAAAACGTGGCCATCAAGGATTTCGCCATAGAAAAACGGGTGATCGTCAAAAACTCGGATATCCCGGTCATTCTCAAAAAAGCCCTGGTCTGCGCCGAAGACAACCAGTTTTATACCCATTGGGGGATCAATTTTCGCGGCCTTGTCCGCGCCGTCAGCGGCGTGCTGCTGCGCAAGAAACAGGGCGGCGGCAGCTCCATCACCCAGCAGCTGGCCCGGGGCCTTTTCCTGACCCCGGAATTCACCGTAAGCCGCAAGCTGAAGGAAATGCTGCTGGCCATCCAGATTGAAAAAAAATACACCAAGGACCAGATATTGACCTTTTATTGCAACAAGATTTTTCTGGGCGGCAGCATTTACGGCGTCGGGGCGGCCGCGCGCCATTATTTCGGCAAAACCGTCAAGGACATCAATCTGGCCGAAGCGGCCCTGATCGCCTGCATCATCCCCAACCCCAACGGGTTGTACGCGATTTTCAGGCGACCGGAAAACACGCTCAAGCGGCGCAACTACCTGTTGCTCAAGATGCTGCTGATGCACGCCATCAGCCAGGAAGAATACCGGCAAGCCCTGGCCGTCAAACTGCCCGAAAAGCCTTCCGATGCCGGCAGCGAATCCCTGGCCGATTATTTCACCGAGGATACGCGCAAGTATCTGGAAAACAAGTACGGCGACAACCTACTGTACAAAGGCGGGCTCAAGGTCTTCACCACCCTGAACAACGAAACGCAGCGCTGGGCCGAGGAGGCCCTCAAGGAAGGGCTGCGGGCCCTGGACAAGCGCCGCGGCTGGCGCAGCCGCCCCAGGCTGTTCAACCTGGTCGAAAGCAAGCTGGATGCCACCAGGTACCAGCTGCCGGCCTGGGAAAACCTCAAGCCCGAACCCAATCAGATCGTCGAGGGCGTGATCATGGAGATCGGCAGGGCCAAGGTGTCGGTGCGCATCGGCGCCTACCGGGGCGAAATGGCGGCCGCCACGGCGGAATGGACGAAAAAAAACATTCAGCGCCTCTTCAAATTCGGCGATGTCGCCTTGTTCAGGATATTGACCGTGGACGCGGTGAAAAAGAGGCTGGAGCTCGGCCTGGAGCAGGAGCCGGAGGTCGACGGCGCCATTTTGGTGGTCGACAACAAAAGCGGCGAGATCAAGGCCATGGTTGGCGGTTACGCTTTCCAGAAAAGCAAGTTCAACCGCGCCATCCAAGCCCTGCGCCAGACCGGTTCGACCTTCAAGCCGATCATCTACACGGCGGCGCTGGAGCACGGTTTCTCTCCGGCCACCATCATCCAGGACGAACCCTTTTCCTACCTGGACGAATGGACGGGGGAATTGTGGGAGCCGAAGAACCACACCGAGGACTACCGGGGCCCGCTGACCATGCGCCGCGGCTTGGAGCAGTCGCGCAACGTGATCACGGCGCGCATCCTGCAGGCGATCACCCCGGCCGTGGGCGTGGAGTATGCCAAGAAGTTCGGCATCAGCTCCGACCTCAAGCCCTACATGTCGCTGGCGCTGGGCGCTTTCGAAGTCTCGCTCAAGGAGATGGTCGAGGCGTTCACGGTTTTTCCCAATTACGGCGTCAGGGTCAATTCCTATTTCATCCGCAGCATCAACGATCTGAACAACAACATCATCGAAGAAAACTTTCCCGACCGCAAGCAGGTCATTGAAAAGGAAACCGCTTTTATCATGAATTACCTGCTGCAGGGGGTGGTCAAGTCGGGAACCGGCTGGCGGGCGCGCGACCTGCCGGCGCCCATCGGCGGCAAGACCGGTACCGCCAACGACTCCACCGATGCCTGGTTCATCGGCTTTTCGCCCACCCTGACCGTCGGCGTTTGGGTGGGATTCGATCAGAAAAAAAGCCTGGGCAAGCAGGAAACCGGCTCGCTGGCGGCGGCGCCTGTCTTCGTAGCTTTCATGGAAAAGTATTTAAGCAAGTACCCGGAAAGCGGAAAATTCCGCATTCCCTCCGGCGTCTACATGATCAACATCGACAAATACACCGGCAAGCTGCTGACCCCCGACTGCCTTTATCCGTTCAGCGAAGCCTTCCTGCCGGGCAGCGAACCCCTGGATTTTTGCAACGACGAGGAACACCAGAAAATCTACAATTATTTCAAGACCGAGGAAGAGAGCGACGACGATTGAGCTTTTGAAAAAAGGTGATCCCCGGTTCGGGCCGGGTTTATTTTTTGACCAGGAAATAGGCCATCAGGGTTTGCCCGGAGCGCATGACCTTGATGCGGAAGAACTCCTTTCCCTTTACAAATCCTTTTTGCAGGCGGAAAGCGGATTTTTTTCCACTCCGGGAATTTTCCATGACGATGGCCATCTCTTCGAAAAGCAGACCCTCGTTGGAATTGTAGACATTGAAAAACGGGACGGCTTCTTTCAGCGTCAGAACCACCCCATATATTCCCCCGGGAAATTCCTTGCCAGCATGAATGTACGCCTTGGGAAAATCGATCCCGCCAAGATTGATATCCGGGCTTTGGGCTGAAAGCAGAACGGAAAGAAACAACAAGCCCAAAAGGATCATTTTTTTATGCATCATGTTCTCTCCTTGAGCGCATTATAGGTTAAAAAAAAATGAATTGTCAAGTTCGGCTGGAGGTGGCTGGCAGATATAAAATTGCCGGAAATGAAAAAGGGCCAAGGCTTTTGGCCTTGGCCCCCGAAAAACAAAAGCGTACGCGTAACCGCTAAAAACGATTAAAAGATATAGCGGAATCCCAAAAGCAGTTTGTGGTGGGATTCGAAATCACGGTCGGTCGTGAACACCGGCGCGCGCAGTTCGCCGAGGAGCGAGCCGATCGAGTCGTTCGAACGGAACAGGTTGATCCCCAGCTCGCCGACCAGGTCGATGCCGCCCAAGCGGCCTACCCTTTCCTTGGTGCTGAAGCCCAGGCCGCCAGCCACGTAAGCGGGCCCGGCGTGCAGGTTCAGCAGGGCGTTGCCCATCAGGAAGGACTTCCACGGATCGCCCTTGACCGGGATACCGCCCCCGACGGTGAAGATTGCGTCCAGAGTGTCCACAGCCAGGTTGACCAGGACGCCGGCCCGTGCCCAGAACATGCCCGTATAAGTTCCCTTCAACAGCCCGGGGCCGCCCTCGATCAGGAAGGCCAAAGGCTTCACTGTGCCGTATTTGCCTGCCCCGGCGCGGGTTTTGCTGGTGATCGCGATGGGTGGGACGAGCGGTATGGCTTCTGTGACCTTGAGCGTCATTTCGCAGGGGTTGGCGGACTTCACGCCATACTGCCCCTCACCGACCGCCACCACCGAGTATTCGCCGACCTGGTCCAGAACGAGATCGGCCGAGCAGTTATCCGTGGTCAGCTCAATGGTCTTGACAACCACGCCGGCGGCGTCCTTGACTTCCACAACGGATTTCAAGACATTCTGCGAGGCGCACATGTCAATTTTCACCGGTTTGCCCGCCTCGGTTTCGCTCGGCGTTACGTTGAGGGTACAGAGCGGAGCCGGGATTTCTTGGGTATTTTTCAACGAAATGTTTCCGCAGATCTTGGGCACGATGAATTCATAGGTTTTTCCGTCGCGGAAAATGACAAAGGTGTAAGCAGGAACCGGTTTTTTGCCGCTATACACCACATCTTTTTTTACTTTAACCTTCCGGCCTTCCTTAAAGAACATCCACTCCAGCGTGTCGCCGGGATTCAACTCGGTCGTCTGGACATCGGCTTTCTGGATCTGTTCCAGAAAGGCGAAGACCAATTCGCCATTACCGGCTTCTTCGAACCCCATCTTGACATCACCAGCTTTGTCCACCGCGATGACTTTCAAGTCACCGGGCTGGATATCCTTGTCTCTATAAAAAGGATGCTGCCCCAGGCGAGTTACCTTCTCGGCAGCCGGGATGGTGAGTAAAAAACAGAAAATCAACCCCACAAACAACAATTTTTTCATTGCTGATTCCTCCTCGCTCTAAAATTTCGCCATCAATGAAAAATTTATAAGCCTATTGAAACAAAAAGTCAATAGCAATGACAAAAATCTACTTTTCAATCCCGTTTCTGGCCAGAACTTTTTTTTGATAGTAATGGCGGGTTTCCTGCATATCGGTAATCAGGTCGGCGTGCGCCAAAATTTCCTCGGGCGCGTAACGGCCGGTGAGGATCAGTTCCAGCCCTGGCGGCTTTTCGGCCAGAAGTTGCAGGACCTGTTCCACGGGGATGATTTCGAAATGGAGCAGTGTATTGATTTCATCCAGGACAACGATGCGGTAAATGCCGCTGGCCATGGCTTTTTTAGCGGCGACCATTCCGGCCGCGGCCGCCTCTCTTTCCTCTCGGCTGACACCGTTCTCCCGGTGATGAAAATCGGGCAATCCGAATTGCTCAATGATGACCAGGCCCGGCAGATACAGTTTGGCCGCCGCCAGCTCGCCATAGGCTCCCTTCTTTAGAAACTGCGCCACGTAAGTTTTCATGCCCCGGCCGGCCGCCCGCAACGCCAAGCCAAGGGCGGCCGTGGTCTTGCCCTTGCCATTGCCCGTATAGACCTGGATGTAACCGTCCTCAGCCATGGCCGCCTCAGGTCATCTTCATGGAATACAGCTTGGAAACGCCGGGCTCATCCATGCTGATGCCGTAAATGTAATCGGCCTCCTCCATGGTCTTGAAGTTATGGGTAATGATGACGAACTGAGTCTTTTTTTTCAACTGGTGCAGGAATTTCAGGAACCTCTGGATATTGGCCTCGTCAAGTGAAGCATCCACTTCATCGAAAACGCAGAAGGGGGATGGCTTGTATTCGAACAAGGCGAAAAGGAAGGCCAGGGAAGTCAGCGTTTTTTCACCTCCGGAAAGCAGGCGCATGCTTTGCAGCCTTTTCCCCGGCGGCTGGACCTGGATCTCCAGACCCGCTTCCAGCACATTGCTGCTGTCGGTCAGGAGCAATTCCGCTTCGCCGCCCTCGAAAAGAATCTTGAAATTTTTGACGAAATTTTCCTTGATGGCATCAAAGGCCTTGAGAAAACTGGCGCGCGATTCATCGTCGATGCGGGTAATGGCCGTGTTCATGTCCAGGATGGATTTGACGATATCCTCCTTTTGCGTTTGCAGGAAATTAAAATCCTTTTCCAGAATATCAAACTCCGCCTCGGCGGAAAAATTCAGGCGGTCGCTTTCGCGCATGCGGTTCAGTTTGCTGGCCATGTCGTTCAGCTGGGTGTCCAGTTCGGCGGTTTCGCCCTGCAGCAGCGAGTCGTCGGCCTCGATATCCTTCAATTCCATGCCCAGCTCCTGGCCGGAGATCTCCTCCAGTTGAAAAAGATCCTTCTTGATTGACGCCAGACTTATCTCGCTCACTTTTTTATTTTCCCGCCACTCGTCCAGGGCTTTACGCTTGACCGACAGGTCGACGGAAATCTTCTTAGCCTGTCCGTTGACCTCGTCCAAGGACAACTCTTCTTGCTTCAATGATTTTTCCAGGCCGGTTTTTTCCTTCTCCAATCCCTTGCCGCCGGTCTTGATTTCCTCCATCTTGGCCCTGCCGTCGGCGATCTCCTGTTCCAGTCGTTTTTTTTCGCCCTCTGCGTTGCCGATCTGCTGCCGGCGTTTTTCCTGATGGTTTTGCGCTTCTTGCAGGGAATTTTTCCGGGAATTGAGCTTTTCGCGGATCAGGTTCAAGGCATTGTCATGAAGGATTTTTTCCTTTTCCTTTTCACTGACCTGCTGCAGCCGTTTCACGCTTTCGCGGCCAAAGTCTTCCTTTTCCCGTTCCAGCTCCTCATTTTGCTTGTCCAGTTCGGCCTTTTTTCGCTCCAGTTCGGCCAGGTGTTCCTTGAGTTTGCCCACTTCCCCGCTTAGGTTTTCAATTTCGACGCCGGTTACCTGGATGCGATTCAGGCCCAGGTCGTGGTTTTTTTTCAGTGCATCCAGCCGCATGCGCAAGGAGATGCCTTCCTCCTTGTGGACATTCAACGCGGCTTCCGCCTTTTCCAAACGGGCGGCTTTATCCTTTTTCTGCCCTGAAACCAGGTCGCGGCTGGCCCGGATCCCGGCTAGTCCCGCCTCCATAGCTACGATTTTTTTGTCGATCGCCTTGATCTCATCAAGCACTTCCAGGATTCCCCGCTCCCGGTTCTTGATCAGCACGCCGTTGCGGCCGATCACTTCGCCTGACTGCGTGACGATATCCACTCCGTATTTGAAAAAAATCGCCAAGCCGTTCGCCAAGGAGTCTACCAGGACCCCCGCGCGGAAAAACGGCTTCAGTTCATTGTCTTCCAATTCGAACAGGTCCTTGATAAAATTCAAGAAACCGGCTTCGTTGCGGATAGCCTCGGGCGGGTTCGCGGCAACGGCACGTTTCAGGAACGCCTTACGCAAGCCGGGCTGCAGGGCGGACTCGCCGTCGTTCAGGATCGGCGCGTCGAGCTCATCGAAATAAAAACTCTCCAGGACGGGATGTAATTTTTTGGGCGCCACCAGCATATCCTGTAGGAAACCGCGGTGCTTGCCAGCGAACGGCTTGCCGTTGGCGCCGGTGATCTTGTGCTTGATCTCCTGGTATTTTTCCTTCTGGCGGCCGAGATTGGCGATCTCGTTCATGGCGTCGCGCAGCTGTTTTTCCGCCGTCTCCTCGGCCGACCGCGTCGCCTTCAACTCCGCCGCCGCGGCTTCCGCTTCTTTCTCGAGCGCGGGCAGGGTCTCGGCCAGCGTCCGGAGCGACTTTTCCATCTCGCCGATCTCCGGGCTTTGGCCCTGGCTTTCGAGCTCCTGGATGATATGCTTGCGGTTGCCGATATCCGCCTCGAGGCGCATCAGGTTTTTTTCCAGCTGGGAGGATTCGTTGCGGTTGCGGGAGATCTCCACTTGCAGGTTGAACATGGATTTCTTCAGGTGCCCGTCCCGCACATTCCGCTCGGCGGAAGCATTCTTGAGCTCGACAATAGCCAGCTCCAGCTCCTGATTGCGTCCTCCCTGCTCGGACAATTGCTTTTCGAATTCCACTATTTCCGCAGCCAGCGCCTTGTCCTGCTTGCCGGTCTCTTTGCTGTCGGCCTGGCTTTCCTTGATCAGCTTCTCCAACTCGAGGATTCTTTGCTTGAGGAATTCCTGCCGCTGCAGCGATTTTTCGATCTCCTTGCTGCCGTTCAAAATCGCGTTGTTGTGGCCAAAAATCAGCTGCTGGTTGTTTTTCAGGCTGCGGTCCAGCTCCCAGCGCTTCGTTTCAAGATCGAGCAGGTTCTTGTCGAAATCGGAAATTTCCTTGGCCAGAGCCGCTTCGCCGCTCATGAACTCGACGATCTTTCCGCCTTGGAGGTCGAACTCCACCTTGAAATTCAGGTATTTTTTCTTCAGCAGGGCCTTCAGGTAATCGTTCTTCTGATTCTTGAGGTTGCGGTACTTGCGGGCGAAATGAACCTGGTTTTTTAACTCCCGCAGCCGGTTGTTCTTTTCCTGCAGGACGAGTTCCAGGCTGTCCAGGTTCTGCTGAGCGATGATCAGCTTGCCGGTCGTTTCTTTCTTTCGCTCCAGGTACTGGGCGATGCCCGCCGCTTCCTCGATCAGGATGCGCCTTTCGCTGGGCTTGAGGTTGATCATTTTCTCGACGCTGCCCTGTTCGAAAATGAAATAATTGCGTTCGCCGATGCCCAGGTCGAACAGGGTATCCTGCACATCCTTGTTGCGGCAGAATTTTTCGTTCAGGATATATTTGCCTTCGCCGGAACGGAAAAATCGCCGGGCGACATAAGTTTCCGCGTCATTGTTGCTGAAATAGGCACCAACCTCGGTCATGCCCAGCGGTTTCTTTGAAGCACTGCCGGTAAAGATCAAATCCTCGTTGTTCTCGCCGCGCAGGTTCTTGATGCGCTGTTCGCCCAGCACCCACAGAATGGCATCGACCAGGTTGCTCTTGCCGCAGCCGTTGGGGCCGATTACGGCCGTGATCCCCTGGTGGAACTGAACGACGGTTTTCTCCGGGAACGATTTGAAGCCGTGCAATTCGAGCTTTTTCAGATAGATGTTCATGATTCCGTCCGGGCCGAACCCTACCGGCCGCTATCAAGATATCACAACTCCGCCCGTTTGTAAATTTCCCCGCAGGGTCGCCGTGGAGTTTTTTCAAGCTTGATTGGACGTGAGCCAGTTTAAGGGGCAGGCGATCTGATCTTACAATTGCGCCCGCTTGAGCCGGAGCGAATTGCTGATCACGGAAACCGAGCTGAAACTCATCGCCGCCGCGGCGATGATCGGCGACAGCAGGATCCCGAAGAAGGGATACAACACTCCCGCGGCGATAGGAATACCCGCCGTGTTATAAACGAAAGCAAAGAACAAATTTTGTCTGATATTGCGCATGGTGGCCCGGCTCAAGCGCCTGGCCCTGACGATACCCCGCAGGTCGCCTTTGACTAAAGTTACGCCGGCGCTTTCGATGGCCACATCGGTACCCGCGCCCATGGCGATACCGACCTGGGCTTGGGCTAGCGCCGGGGCATCGTTGATGCCGTCACCGGCCATGGCGACGATGCGGCCTTCCGCCTGAAGCTGCTTGATCCGTTCGGTTTTTTGTTGGGGCATTACTTCGGCATGGACCTGGTCGATATCCAGCTTGCCGGCAACGGCATTCGCGGTGGCACGGTTGTCGCCGGTGAGCATCACGATGCGGATACCTTCGTCATGCAAGGCGCGAATGGCTTCGGCCGTCGAGCCTTTGATCGGGTCGGCGACTCCGAGCAAACCCGCCGCGTGGCCGTTGATGGCGACCAGAATGACGGTCTGGCCTTCGGCGCGTTGTTTGTCCGCTTGCGGCAACAAACCTCCCGGGGGGATGCCCAGGTCTTCCAGCAGTTTTGCGTTCCCGGCCGCCACCTTCTTTCCATCCACTTCACCGCTGACGCCTTTTCCGGTAATGGACTGGAAGCGATCGGCCTGGACCAGCCCGATCCCCTTTTTTTCCGCTCCCTGTACGATCGCTTCCGCCAGGGGGTGTTCGCTGCCGCGTTCAAGGCTGGCGGTCACGCGCAATATTTCTTCTTCGCTAAACCCTGCTTCCGCTTGCACCGCGACCAGCTTGGGCTTGCCTTCGGTTAGCGTTCCGGTCTTGTCCACGACCAGGGTATCCACCTTTTCCATGATCTCCAGCGCTTCGGCATTCTTGATTAAAACTCCGGCCATGGCCCCGCGCCCCGTTCCCACCATGATGGCGATAGGCGTAGCCAGTCCCAGGGCGCAGGGACAGGCGATGATCAGTACCGCGACGGCATTCACGACGGCATGGGCCAGGCGCGGTTCGGGCCCCCAGGCCAGCCAAACGACAAAGGCGACCGCGGCAATACTCACCACCGCGGGTACAAAGTAGCCGGCGACGACATCGGCCAGTTTTTGAATGGGCGCTCGCGAACGCTGCGCCTCGGCTACCATCCTGACAATTTGCGCCAGTAGCGTGTCAGAGCCGACTTTTTCCGCCCGCATCAACAAACTGCCCGTGCCATTGACCGTCGCCCCGATCAGTTTCGCGCCATTCGTCTTTGCCACCGGCATGGATTCTCCGCTAACCATGGATTCGTCCACGTGGCTTGCGCCATCGGTGACCGTGCCATCCACGGGTACTTTCTCGCCGGGGCGCACGCGCAAAATATCTCCGGGCTGCACATTCTCCAGCAGGATATCTTCTTCTGTTCCATCATGGCGCACGAGGCGCGCCGTCTTCGGGGCGAGGCCGAGCAGCAACCGAATGGCGGTATTGGTCCGTGAGCGTGCACGCAATTCAAGGACCTGCCCCAGCAGCACCAGGGCCGTGATCACGGCCGCGGCTTCAAAGTAGACATCCACCATCCCGCCTTCCATTTGCATGATGGAAGGGAAAATTTGCGGGAACACCAGGGCCACGACGCTGTATGTCCAGGCCACGGAAATACCCAGCGCGATCAAGGTGAACATATTGAGGTTCCAGGTGCGCAGCGATTGCCAGCCGCGGACAAAAAACGGCCAACCGCCCCACCATACGACCGGCGTCGCCAGCGTGAATTCTATCCATTGCACCATGTGCAGGGAAAGCCCTGAGGGCAGCCAGACCGGCGCCAGGTCGGCGATCATGGCCAGAATGAACACCGGCGCCGCCAGTGCGACGCTGATCCAGAAGCGGCGGCTCATGTTGATCAGTTCTTCATTCTTTTCTTCCTGCCGGACCGCGACCGCTTCCAGAGCCATGCCGCATTTCGGACAATTACCGGGGTGCTCCTGCCGCACGTCCGGGTGCATTGGGCAGGTGTAGGTGACCGGCCCGCCCTGCATTTCAGAAGCTGCCGAGGTTTTCTTTTCCAGATAGGGTTCAGGATGTTCTTTGAATTTGCGCAAACAATGTTCACAGCAGAAATAATAGTCTTTGCCCGCATGCCGGTAATGGGTTGCGGAGTCGCTGGACACAACCATGTTGCAGACGGGATCTTTGTACTGCTCATTTTCGGATTGTTGTCTTGTATTCATATTTCCATCCTGCTTACCGGGCTATTTACTATACACTTTCAAGATATAAAAAGAAATTTATTTTTCAAGCCAAAGCGGATTCCGGCAGGCGTCAGCCCGCATAGGTGGAGTATTGGATCGCATCCTTGCCGGCACGTTTCACCGCATACATCAAATCATCCGCCATTCTGACCAATTCGTCGGCTGTATTAGACGCGGCACTGCTGATCAGCACGCCGATGCTGAATGTGACCGGCCAATGGCATTGGCGCATTTTTTCCGCAAGACCGCTTTGCAGCTTGGCGAGAACGACACGGGCCGATTCCACATCGATTTCGGGCAACAACAATGCAAACTCATCACCGCCAAGCCGGGCTACCAAATCTGTTTTGCGCAAACATTTTCTGATGGAACTGACCACGATACAAAGGACTGGGTCACCTATGGAATGTCCGAACTCGTCATTCACGGTTTTGAAGTTGTCAAGGTCAATAATGGCCAAAGTAAATGGGCGCCCATATCGATGGGAACGGTCGATCTCCATCTGCAGCAAATCATAAAAGAAACGTGAATTGGCTGCGCCGGTCAAATAGTCCGTGCGCGCCAATTCTTTTTCGCGGTTCAGCGTTCTTTTTAGGGACGATAAAAGTAAAACTGGAATGACAAAAAAACTAAAACGGATCAAGGTGTTCCAGGCATAGATGAAAGGTTGTGAATATGAGCTCCCTGCCGCCACATCGGCAGCAAGCCATACGCAAGCGCTGGCGATGGATGCCAGCATTCCCAGGCGCTGGCCCGTGAACCAGGCGAGCAAAGAAACGGGAAGCAAATAGAACAATGAAAACGCGAGCTCATAACCGGTAACGAAGTCGAGGAACCCGACCCCGCCGATGAGCGCAAACCCCGCTATCGTCCAGAGGAGCTTGTTTCGCCGCTCAAGATTCGCAAGAAATTTCATGGACTTTAATTTACTTGCCAAACGAGGCTCATGGTTGCCGGCGGAAGCGGGGACGAAGTCCTGGTCGTCGTTGATCGACACCGCCGGCGTGGGCTTGGAATCGTCCAACTGCAAGCGGCGCGCCAGGAAACGGCCGTAGACAAGGTATGCCGCGGCAAGAACTACCGCTGAGATCACGACGACCAGGGCGATCACCGCCGCCCCCGCGGGACATTAAGATTGGCCATGTATTATTTTATCATTACCTGGGCGAACGGGCAAGGGATTAAGGTCTGCCGCGGCTATCTGGCCTCGATTTCCATCGTCAGGGATTTCCATTCGCTCTCTTCCGGGAAGGGCTTCAGGCGCCGCAACATGAGCAACGTGACCTTTGTCCCGGGAGCCTTCCCATCCAGCAGCAGGGAAAAAAGGGAGAAGTTTTTAACCGGGGAACCGTCCGCTTCGAGAACCACATCCAGCGGCCGGATGCCGACCCGGTCCGCCGGTCCGGCGATCGCCACCTTTGTGATCAAGACGCCCGCATCGTTCGGCCTTGCCAACTCGGCCGCCTGGGCGGGAGTTACATTCTCCCACATCATGCCAAACCTGGAAAAGGTGATCGCGACCCCCCTTTGCTTGAGGGCGGAAGCGACGGCATGGATGAAATTGCGGGCCGAATCCTCGCTTCTGAAGAAAAAATTATACAGGGATCCGGCATAGAGGCTGACATTCCAATTCTCGCCATCTGGAATCTTGGGAAAGCTCCCCTTCAAATCGGGCCAGTAACGCAAATCCAGGCTGCGGACGGAATTCAAGGCAAAGAAGCGATAACCCGAACCGCGGTACTGATTCATGTCTCCGGTTTGCCATTCGACCTCCATCCTGATATCATCCGCTTTCGCTGCTTGGTCCGGGTACTTTCGTCTCTCCTTGGCCTTGCCCTCGGTCAGACGGATGTCCCTGGCAAAAAACACGGTCGTGCTGAATTCGGGATCGAGAAAGGTCAGCCCTTCATCGACCGCTCTTTTAAATGCCGTGTTGGTTTGTTCGGGAGCGAAGTCGGTTTTGGCTTCGATCCAGATCCAAAGACCTTTACCCGTCACCGGCCAGACGGCCGGTTCTGCCACCTGGGCCAAGGCAACGTTCGTTGCCAGCCAGGCGCATAGCCCGCAGGCGACCACCAGCCGCGACCACGCCGAATTGCCGAGCCGGCCCGTATGACGTAGATAAATTTTAACGCTCACCGGATCATTTCCTCCTTTTTTTGCGATCCGCCCTGACGGCGGACCATGCGAAAATCGAAACGCATGATCGGACGCGTGGTCGAACGGCGCAACACTTCCCTAAAACCATTCGCGGCGAAAACCTTCGGAACACCGGTCCAGGCGAAGGCTGCGGGTATGGGCTTGCCGACCCACGGTTCGACGGGATATCCTTCCAGGAAAGAAACATCCTTGCCTTTGACATACTCGACGGCCGCCCCAAGCAGGAGAGTCGCCACGCCTTGGTTGCGGCAGGAGCGCTGCACGAACAGGCAGGAGACCGACCAGCAGGGCTGGTTGTCCACGGGTTGGAGGACACGCGAGCGGGCCAGGGCCGGGAACTGTTCGCGCGGAGCCAGCGAGCACCAACCGACCGGGCAGCCGTCCAGATAGCCCAGCAGGCCCGGTACCACTCCCGACTCCACCAGCGCCTTCATAGCCTGACGGTTGCCTTCACCCTTCCGGGCGTTGAACTCTTTCCGCGGCAGACGCCAAGACATGCACCAACACCCCCCGCAAGCCCCCCGGCTGCCAAAAAGCTCCTCAAAATCGCCCCAGCGGCCCCTGGTCAAAGGATGGCATTCAAAATGTTTCCCCTGAGCCGCGCTGCCTTTGTTTTTCTTCATGATTTTTCCTTTTTAAAAGCATGATTCAGTGCCTCATTTCAACTATTTTCCGGCGATTACCAGCATCTCGAAATCCTCGCTCGTCAGCTTGTCGGCACGGCTGAAAGCGCCGAGGCGGGCACCATATATATCGATGGTCTTGAAACCAAGCGTTTTCAGCAGCCAGGTGATCTCGCAGGGCACGTAATAACGCTCGTCGCAGCGCAGTTCTCTTGTCTTCCCATGGTCATCGACGATGGTCGTGACATTGCGGTCGCGGAAGGTCATCAGGTCGAACGAACTCTCCACGCAGGCGGCGCCACTCTCCCCTTTCTCCGCCTCGAGGAAATCCTTCACCGAGTGGAACAGGGGAAAGAGGCCGTTGAGGGTGGTAAAAATGAGCTTGCCGCCCGACTTCAGCGCTTTGGCGGCACCCTGCAGAATGCGGAAGTTCATCTCGTCGGTCTCCATCAGCGGGAAAGCACCCTCGCACAGCATGATGGCCAGGTCGAATTCATGCCGGAAAAGGAGCTTTCGCGCGTCGCGCTTCCGGAAAACGACCTGCAGGTTCTGTTCAGCGGCTTTTTCTTTCGCCCGGCGCAGCTGCGATTCCGACAAGTCGACGCCGACCACCTTGTAGCCCCGGCGCGCCAGTTCCAGGGCGTGGCGGCCAGTGCCGCAGCCGATGTCCAGTATCCGTGTCTTTTTGTTCCGCCCTATTTCCTTCTCGATGAAATCGCACTCGCCGACAGTGCCCTGGGTATAAGGCTCCTGGTCGTATTTTCCTGCATAATCCTTGAACAGCTCCTCATACCACTGTGTCATTTGAAATTCTCCTTGTCGTATTTTTCGCCGTAGTCCTTGAACAACTCTTCGTACCACTGCATCTTGCTCTCCTTATTGCTTTTTTTCATGGCCCTTCCAATATGCCGTTGATCACTATCCCGTCAGGAATCTTCTTTTTTTGATCTGGCAATTTCTTGAAGCTTCGCCTCGACCTTCAGCAGCTCTTCATAAAGGATCTGCGAGATTTTTTCCGGAACCAGGCGGATGCGGTTCTTTCCCAATGCTGATCTCCGGTCGAAGGAATGGACCAGCAGAGTTTCGTTGTTTTCGGGATTCACTATTTCCATCTCCAGGGCCAGCCGCGCATACCAGTTTTTCTGAACAAGACATTTTTCAATAATATCAATGCGCATCCTCATCGTCCAATCGGGATCCTTCCCTGAACCATACGTGTTCACTTTTTTAAAAACCGCCCTTTGTTTCCAGAAAAGGACCACGGCGTCCTCGATCAATTCATCGGGCGATTTCGACCAGGATGCCGTATTGTGATACTTCACCTGGAACGGCGACTCCCGGCAGACGATACGGGAATCCCGGTAGGTTTCGCTGATCTCAACGTCTTCGACCAGCAGGACCTTGTCAATCCTCCAGTCCTCATGTCTTGGCGGGACTTCGGTTTGCAAGTCGAAATAGTAGGGATTGCCGCAACCCCAGGAGAACAGCAAAATTCCGGCCAGCAGACCGACCTTGCCCTTTACTTTTACCACTACATCCTCCTTGCTCCGCATTGGCGTCCCGCACTCAACCAATGCGCGCGACGCATGAATGATCCCATCCGCTATGGAAATGCACGATTATCCTTGATTTTTCCCTACTTGCGGTTGGGGTTGTGCCGGCTCGGCTTTCCCTCCACCTTTTCGATCGGATCGTTGACGTAGACTTTGCCAAGCCCGAGCGGCGAGCTGATCACCCCGCCCCTGCGGTCGTCGCTGATTCCTTCCGAGTAGCCAAGGTCGACCGGCGTCTTGCCCCGGCCGCCCAGAGCGTCGACCACGTAGGTCGGGCGCAGGAAGCCGGTGGTGGCCCCGCACAGGTCGCGGCAGATCTCCTTGCCGCTGTAGATCTCGGTCCTAAAATGGCCGGTCCCCTCGACGAAGTCGGCATAGTAGAGGTAATAGGGCTTGATCCCCATCCGGCCGAGGCCGTGCACCAGGTCGCGCATCACGTCGGTGTCGTCGTTGACCCCTTTTAAAAGGACGCTCTGGTTGCCCACGGGAATGCCCAGGTCGCGGAGCACCTTGACCGCCTGATAGCTCTGCTCGGTGATCTCGTTGGGATGGTTGAAGTGGGTATTGATGAAGAACTGCGGCTCCTTGAGCGACTTGGGCGTATGGCTCCTGAGCATCTCGACGAACTCGGCATCCTCGATCAGCTTCTGCGGCCAGACGCAGGGGACGCGGGTGCCGATGCGGAACAGGTCGATGTGCGGGATCTTTCTCACCTTGCCCAGGATCTCGTCGAGGCGCTTGGTGCCGAGCAGGAAAGGATCGCCGCCAGAGATCAGCACGTCGCGGATATCCTCGTGGCTGGCGATGTACTCGATGCCCTTGTTGATCTCGTCGAGGGAGGGGTTCTTGAGCTCGTCTCCCACTTTGCGCTTGCGGGTGCAGAAGCGGCAGTACATGGCACACTCGGTCGATACGAAGAGCAGGACGCGGTCGGGATAGCGGTGGATGATCGTGCGCGGGCCGCCCAGCGGGATGTCGCCCTCCTCATCCAGCGGGTCGGCGGTCAGGTCCATGTAGTGTTCGAGTTCCTCGACGTCGGGGATGGCCTGCTTCCAGATGCCATCGTTCATTTTCTCGATCAGGCCGAGGTAGTAGGTGTTCACTCGCATGGGATACTTGGCGATGACGTCGCGCAGCCGGGGATCGACCCGGGCCTTCTGGCCGATAAGCCACTTTTCCAGGTCCTCGAACGTCTTGATCGAATTCTTCAGGATGTCCTTGTATGCCATTGTCTTGCTCCTAAAGTGTCTTGGAAATTATAGCTTTAATGCAAATATAATTCCATTCTTAATTTCTTTCTGCCGCTTACCGGCCCCCGGAGTTACTCGAAGTGCTTGAACTCGGCCCAGTCATCCTGCTTTATTTCGCTCCGCCGCCGGGGCAGCGGCAGAACTCAACCGAACTCACGCCCAGCCCTCGGCGGCCAGAGCGCCGTGCAACTCGTCGGGATGGTGGCGGCAGCGGAATTCGAGCCGGCTGGATTCCTGATGCGCCAGGCTGTAGGGCATCCCCGCGGCCATGCGCGTGCGCTCGTGCAGCTCGTGCAGCAGCACGAAGCCCCGCTCCCGCTCATCGATGTCATCATCGATCCAGACCTCGCCCGCGGGGACGAACTCGTAGACATGATCATGGCCGCCGGCGGTAAAGTCGATGTCGAAGGCACTGCGTACCAGCCGGCCATTCACGATCCAGACGCTGACTCCGTTTTCCAGCTTCTTCCACAGTCGCTCGCGCACGACCCCGGGATCGGGGAGACCCTGGCGTATCACCTTGCGCAGGTCTCCGCCCCGCCGCCGCTCGCGGCGCTCCTCCACATCGGCCTGGGTCAGCGCCTCGCCGTAGGGCATACCCTTGGCCATGAGCGCGTGCTCGACCAGCAGGTGGTCGATGAAGAATGTGCGCTCGTTGTGCCCGGCCTCACGGTCGATCCAGAACTCATCCGCTGGGATGTAGGGATAGCGGTAATGTTGGCCGAAGTTGGTGAATTCTTCATCGATATGGCCGCGGACATAGGCGCCGTCGACGATCCAAATCTGGATGTTCCCGCGCCGCTCGTCGCGCTGCAGGTAAGGTGGCTTGAGTATTTCTGCCATGGCGCGTTCTCCCTGGCCCGGCATCCGCCATCGCTGCGGACCCCCGGTTGTAGGCATGATATCCCTTCAAAGGGACGTTTGCAAACTACGGCGGCCGCCAGTCTGGCACTGCGCCCCTCTTATGCGCCTCCGTGGGCCGCCATGAACGCATCCAGCTCATTGTGCCAAGCATCGGGATCGGTCGTCCCGGGCACGGTCGTTTCGGCGAACAGCAGGTCGGCCAGATACCTGGGGCGCTTTTTGGCGTTGAACATCGACTTGCTGCAGGAGACGCAATAAACCAGAACGTCATCCAGGGGCATCTCGTTGCCCTTGATCCTCATCTGTTCGATGACCCGCCCGGTCGGCAGAGCGCCGTAAAAGGTGTCGCCGCAGCAGGTGCCCTTCTCCCGCGTTCGCGCCGGCTCGACGATGGAAATGTTCATCCGCGCCGCCAGGGCGCGCACGGCGTCGTGGATCCGCTTCTGGTCCCGGGTGGGGCAGGCGTCGATGATCGTCATTTGCCGCCCATGGTAGTCGGGGAAAGCGAAGCCGTCGCCCTGGAGCAGCAGCTCCCACAGGGAAATGGAATGCGGCGTCGAGTAATTTTCGCGGTAGCGCCGGTCGCAGCCGGGGCAGACGGTGATGACTTTAGCAGCGGCCGGAACGGCCGGCGTATGATGGCAGCAGGCGGAGAGCAACTCGACCGGGCCGAAGCGAAGCTCCAGATGCTCCTGCAGTTTTTCAACCAGGTGCGGTTTGTAAAGGAACAGCGCGCACCCCGGGGCGAAAAGATGTTTTTTCATGAAATTCTCAGCCGGCCTTGCCTGTCACGACCTCATCCAGGCGGTCATCATTTTACCATATCTCACATTTCGCCAGCGCGATTTTACAGCTAGCAAGGATATAGATATAAAATCCACCTCAGGCAATGGCGTTTTTCACCCGCGAGTAGAAATACTTCTTGGCTGCCTCCGTGACCGCGACATAGAATACCGTCAGCCCCGAGGCTTGCTCCCGGCCCGTTCGCCGAAGATCACCGGCAGAATCGCTTGCGCACCTTGGCCGCGATCTGGCGATCCGTCATTTTGTCGACCGTTTCGACCGCGGCGATGCGCCCGCCCAAGCCGTCCCTTTCCAGGCGTTTCTTCAGTTCGCCCTTCGCCTCGCCGGGGCCGAATATCAAGATGGCTTCCGCGTCCCTGATGCACCCTTAAAATTCATTTTTGATTAAATTTTTTCTCCATACAAGTATAGGTTTGAGGCTCTCCATTGTCAAAAAAACTATTGAAAGACCTCAGCGGGGGTCTTGCGCAGCCAATGCCAGATCGACCGCCGCGCGGGCGTGGATGGTGGTGGTGTCGAAGAGAGGGATGCGGCACTGGTCCTGGGTGATGAGCAGCGGCAATTCGGTGCAGCCGAGAATGATGGCCTGCACCCCTTTCGCGCCCAAGCCGTCCATCGCCTTGCTGACCTCATCCCTCGACTCGGACTTGATGTTCCCCAGAGCCAGCTCGTCGATGATGATGCGGTGGACCCGCTCGCGCTCCTCCTTGCCCGGCACGACCGCCTCGATGCCGTATTTTTCCTGCAGCCGGCCTTTAAAAAAATCCTCTTCCATGGTGAAGCGGGTCCCCAGCAGCCCGACCTTTTTGAACCCCGCCTTCTCGATCTCCCTGGCCGTCGCGTCCACGATGTGCACGATCGGGATGGCGATCTCCCGGCCGATGGCCTCGAAGAGCTTGTGGGCCGTGTTGGCGCAGAGCAGCAAAAGGTCGGCGCCGCCGCGCTCGATCCCCCTGGCGGCCTTGAGCAGGATCGCCAGCACCTTGTCCCATTCCCCGCTCTCGGTCAGCGGCTGGATCTCGGCGAAATCGACCGAGATCATGACGCTCTTAGCCGAATGATGGCCCCCGAGCCTCTCCCTGGTCATTTGATTGATCAACTGGTAGTAGACCAGCGACGATTCGCACGTGATGCCGCCCAACAGTCCGATGGTTTTCATGGGCAATCTCCTATGTTCGAATCCCGATTATAGCAATAAAAACAATTCGCTCCCAGGCCATCCGGTTGCCGGCCACGCGATTTTCGCTTACAATGAGCGCGATTGTCAGCGGGGGCGCCTTTAGGGCTCCCGCGGGAGGAGCCATGTTGAACCCGATCTTTTTTTATCTGGCCGCGTTCTTTGTTTTCGCCTGGGGCATCGCCCATTTGTTCCCGACGAAGGGCGTGCTGCGCGGCTTCGGGGAGATCACGGCCGACAACCGTAGGATCATTGCCATGGAATGGATCGTCGAGGGCGCGGCCCTGATATTCATCGGGCTTCTCGTCGCCGCGGTCACGGCCGTTGGCCATAACTCCCCGGCCGCGCAGGCGGTCTATTGGCTCTCCTTCGCCATGCTCAACGCCCTGTCGCTCATCTCGCTTTTCACCGGCTTCAAAGTACACCTCATCCCCTTCAAGCTGTGCCCGGTGATCTTCACCGGCTCCTCGCTCCTGATCCTGCTGGGAATCGTCCTTTAATTTCCGGCCAAGCCAATTGGCTGGATCCTATTTCCAGCCGTCGACGTGCAGCCGCGCGTCAAGGTCTTCTACCTCATTCTCTGCGGGCGGGTCCTTGGGGAAGCCGAAGGGGATGACGGCGGCGATCTCGTAAGCGGCGGGCACGCCCAGGAACTCCTTCAATCCCTTAGCTTGGTAAGGAGTGTAGGTGCAGCCGAAAAGCCCCTCGACGGCCAGGGCCAGCATGATGTTCTCGATGCACATCCAGGCCGAGGCCAGCGGGTTCAGCTCGAAAAGGGTGCGGCATTCGGCCAGCGGCTTCATCTTATAGCAGACCACGAGCACCTGGCGGGCTTGGAGCATCATGGTCAGCTGCAAGGGCAGCGAGCGGCGGTAGACTTTTTTCAACTCCTCGTCATCGAACTGCGCGACAAAGCGCTCGATCTCCCCCCTGTCTTTCATGTCTCGCGCCCGCAAGCCCTCACTCATGGCCCTGGATTTTCTCTCCCGGTCGCTCAACAGGATGAACTGCCAGCTCTTCAAATGGGCGTTGCACGGCGCCCGCAGCCCCGCCGCCAGAGCGCGCCGTACCGCCGCCTCGGGCACGTCCTTGTCCTGGAACTCCCGCACCGTCCGCCGCTTCTTTAGCGCCTGGTAAAATTCCATGCCCAATCCTCCTTAGCCATCAAATGGACCATAATCAATAGGAATTGAATGCGCTCATGAGATCGGCGCCCTTGCGCGATTTTTCCCGCAGCGGATACCCCTCGACGGCGTAGCCCAGCGTGACCAGCAGGCCGATCCTTCTCCCTCCCGGTATGCGCAGCAGGCGCTTGATCCTCTTTTCGTCGAACCAGCCCAGTATGCACGTGCCCAGGCCCAGCTCCGCCGCCTGCAGGCAAAAATGGGCGGCGGCGATGCCGATGTCGATCAGGGAGAACTGGCGTTTCTTGAGCATGGCGCCGACCTGGGTGATGAAACCCGCTTTTTCGGTCACCAGCACGGCGATCTGCGGCGCTTCCAGGGCGAAGCGGTTAAAGGTGACGGTTTTGCTGAAAGTCGCCTGCGCCACCCGGGAGCGGAGTTCGGGATCGTCCACGATGATCAGCTTCCAGGGCTGGGCGTTACTGGCCGAAGGCGCCAGGCGCACGGCCTCGATCAGCTTTTCCAGCAGCTCGCGGCTGACCGGCCGCTGCTGGTACTGGCGCACGCTCTGCCTGATCTTCAGCAACTCGGAAAATTCCATGCTGCTTCCCCTTTTTTCAATACCGGGTCCCCGGCTTGCCATTTCAGGCGTCGCCAATGGCCTTGACCGTGACGGCTTCGACCATCAGCGCCAGCGTGCGCTCGGGAGCGCGCGGCCGGTGCCGCACTCCCCTGGGGACGACGATCCCCTGCCTGGGAGAAAGTTCCACTGTGCGGCCTTCAAAATCGATGAGCAGCCGCCCCTCCACCACATAGAAAAACTCGTCTTCCTTGTCGTGCTGGTGCCAGTGAAACTCCCCCTTCAGGATGCCCAGGCGCACCAAGGAATCGTTGACCCGGCACAGCGTCTGGTTGAACCAGTCGTAGTCGCACGCCTTTTCAATCGCTTCGATATCGATCTTCTCCAGTGCCCCGAACTTGATGTCGGTCTGGATCACATATTTCGTCTTTAAATTCATGAGGCCTCCTACATGGGTCCTGACAAAGTCATGCACCGTCCCAATTCCTCTAGGCAAAATAATTTTTCTTTTCTTTCATTTCGCTTATGGTTGCTTCCAAGCCATTTTTATACGATGGGTATTCGGGATGCCAGTCCAAGATTTTTTTTGCCTTGGCGTTCGATACTTTGCAATTCATGCGCACGATTTCATAAAAATCCTTCCCTAAAACCAACTTGACAACAAATCCGGGAATGTGCCCCGGCCGCTTTTTATTCATCAATGCGGCCATGTAAAAAGCAAAGTTTTTTTGAGTCACCGGCGTGTCGTCGGCGATAATGAACTTTTCTCCGACCGGCATTTTTTCACTGGCCTTGATGATTGCCGCCGCCGCATCGCTGGCATGAATATTAGGGATGAAGTTTTCGCCCTTGCCGATGATTTTGCTTCGCCCCTTGGCCATCATCTCGTACATGAAGCGGAAAAGCCCGCCGTTGCCGTAAATTTTCCCATAGATCAGCTGAATGACTCGCGGACGGTTCGTTTTTATAGCTTGGTTGACCATTTCATCCGTATCCGCGCCGATTTCCGTGAGACCGGTCCTCAAAACCGGCCAGGTTTCATCGGCAATTTCGTCCTTTTCTGTCCTGTAGCTCGTCCCTCCCGGTAAAATGATGGGGGCATTATAGCGGATGGCCAGATCCATCGCATTATGAAAAAAATCGTTGGTTTCTTCCCTTAATTCCGCCTTGCGCTTTCGGGTCATCCTGTGCCCGGGTTTCACGTCGGGCATGGCCAACAATACAATCATATCAAGGCGATCCGGCAAATTCTTATCAAATTCCCGAAGATTTCTTATATCACCCAAAATGCCATGAGCCCCCAGTTTTTGGATTCCTTCAATTTTGCCTTCCGATCGCGTAAGGGCATACACCTCATTTTTGTTGGCAACCAACCTTGGCAGCAAATAACTTCCTACCAGCCCCGTTCCGCCAATTACCAGTATTTTCATGATCATTGACCTCTTTAAAAACGATTGTAGAAGATTTCACGCAAGTTTTGCCAATAACTAAAATCGGAGTTCCTCCAAAACATATGCTGCTTATAGACATATTTGCTCCGTTCTCAGACTTTCCCTAAAGTCACAAAGTCAAGCACCGTCCCCAGTCTTCTTCTTGTTAAGACTTGTAATCCTTCCAGCCGTCGGCCAGCTTTTCCGCAATCTCAGGATATTTCATGGGATCCTTGCCTTTCAGGAAGTGGACGGGAATCTTTTTTATCAGAAGGCGGCTGAGATAAATTCCCAGGGCCAAGACCATGATGCCGATACAAATCTCGGCCAATCCAAAATATCCGGGGTTTAGAAGGTCAATTAAAATGGCTGCCAGGACTCCGGCAAGGGAGCTTAAGGTCAGGGCCACAGCAGTAAATCGGTTGATTCTGTCATAGGACTCTTTGCACAGCAGGCAGCCGGTGATCGTCACGTCTATTGTCTGATAATGCTGTGTAATCAATCTTCTTGTGGCAGTCACTCCCCCTTTTTTATAAAGTATGACTTTTTTTGAACTGCCTGCATTTGCCACATTCTTTTCACAGTACCAACAGGTACTCATTGTTCATTCTCCTTGAATGCATTTCCACCCCTTGTATCACCCTCACTCAGGATCTTCTTTTACTCCCACACCTGGACACCCTCCATCTTGAAGAATTCAAAGGCACAGTGGGATGCTAAACGAAATCGTTTGGAAAACGCATCGGGGTCAGGTCTCGACGGGCTGTTGCCCAATTAAGGTAAATAATAAAATCGTTAATATTCTGGCTTAAGCCGAAAATTTATGGTGATTAAAGTCAATCGACACCGATAACATAAGTTTCGCCATAAAAATCCCAATCGATTACCCTTGAGTATAACCATGC
>JAPKZM010000129.1 GCA_026393775.1 Candidatus Aminicenantota bacterium | reverse complement strand
AGTTCTAGAACCACGATCGAATCGGTGCTGACATCCGTGGTTTGAGCGATGAACGGAATGCCGATATTCCAGGCCAGGATGCTGTTGCGGCCGGCCCGGCCGAGCAGATGGTGGATCAGGCTGACGGTTGTCGATTTGCCGTTGCTGCCGCTGACCGCGATGATTTTGGCCTGGATGCGGCGGGAGGCATATTCGATTTCAGAGACGATTTCGACTCCGCGCGAGCGCAGGGCGGAAAAGCGGGGATTTTTCCCGTCAAAACCGGGGCTGGTTATGACCAGCCGGCAGGCAATGAGTTCGGCGAATTTGTCGGCTCCGATCAGAAAGCGCACCCCGCGCCGTTCGAAAGCTTCCCGACTGTCTCGATCGTTGATTTCGTTGTCGTTGAACAGGAGCGGCGACGCCTGCGGCTCGTGGGCCAGGAGAAATTCCAGCACGGCCTGGCCTGTCTTTCCGAATCCCAGAACGGCGATGGGATTATTTTTCATGCACGAACTCCGCAATGGCTTTTTCCAAAGCCATGCCCCGCGATCCTTTGAACAGGACGACGGCGCCGGGCTGCAGCTCGGCGCGCAGGTATTTCCCGGCGTCAACGGCCTGGTCGAAGCACTTGATCCGGGCAGCCGGATATCCCGCCTGTCTGGCACCTTCGGCGATCTTCGCGGCCCGCAGGCCGACGGCCAGGAGCAGGTCAAAACGTAGCCCTGAAAAAAAGCGCCCCGCCTCGAAGTGAAAGGCGAGCTCATCCGCCCCAAGTTCCAGCATGTCCCCCAGCACGGCGGCCTTTTTTTGCCGATACTCCCCGTCCACCCATTGCAGGGTCTTTTTTAGGGCTTCCGGGTTCGAATTGTAGGTCTCGTCGATGATGACAAATCCGCTCGCTTGACGGATCTGCCCCCGGCCGGCCAGCAGCTGCAAAGCGGAGAGGGCTTCCTGGATTTCATGATTCGCCATTCCCAGCCGCTGGGATACCAGGATGGCCGCAAACAGGTTTTCGACCTGCGCTTCTTGTCGGCAACCGCCCGGCGGATCAGGGCCGAATCGCCGTTGACGAAAGCGCAGCCGTCGGCGTCCAGGTGATTCAGGATCTCGGCCTTGGCCATGGCGGCGTTTTCGAGAGTTTTCAGAAATTCCAAATGGACCGGGAAAACATTGAGCAGGACCGCCACATCGGGCCTCAAGATGCCGGCCAGCTGATCGATTTCCCCGATCCCCGGGTCGCTCATGGCCAGTTCGAACACGGCGGTTTCTTCCTTCCCGGTCATTTTTAAAAGCGAGAAAGGCAGGCCAATGCTGTTGTTCCAGTTCTGCGGGGAGCGGAAAGAACGGAATTTATGGGAAAGGATCTGGAAAATGAATTCCTTGGTCGTGGTCTTGCCCGCGCTCCCGGTGATGCCGACATACTTGATGGAACAGTACTTTTCCCTGACGTGGGTGGCCAGTTGCTGGGCCGCCTGCAGTGGATCGGACACTCGGATCAAGGGCACCTTTAGCTTGCCTTCGGCAAAGTCTTTCCTGACTACGGCGCCGGCGCCAGGGATGGCGGCCAGGTCCTTGACAAAGCGATGCCCATCGGCTTTCACCGTTCGCATGGCAAAAAAAAGCGAGTTCGCACCCATGGCCCGCGTATCAAATTGAAAATCCATGAAGGAGGTGACCCTCTCGGCACGGCTTACCTGCCCGGCGACCACAGCGGCGATTTCATCGATTTGGAGTTCAGGCATGTGCCTTCCCCATCTTGGCATGAACCACTTCGAAATCATCAAAGTGAACCGTCCGTTCCTTGAAGATCTGGTAATCTTCATGGCCTTTGCCGGCGATTAAAACCACGTCCCCGGGGGTGGCCATGTCCAATGCTTTTTCAATGGCCGTTTTGCGGTTGACTTCGCAGCTGAAATTCCGGAAATCGGCAGCGAATCCGGCCGCGATCTCAGAGATGATGGCCTGCGGATCCTCCTGGCGGGGGTTGTCGCTGGTCAGTATCACCCAATCCGCGAGGTTGGCGGCAACCCGGCCCATGCGCGGCCGCTTGGTCTTGTCCCGGTCTCCGCCGGCCCCGAAAACCAATATCAGCTTGCCCGGTGAGATTTCCCGGAAGGCTTTCAACAGGTTTTCCAGGGCGTCATCGGTATGCGCGTAATCCACGACGACCAGGAACTCGCCGGCATGGGCGATATTGACACGGCCCTTGACCGGGACGAATTCGCTCAAACCGGCGCTGATCTTTTCCAATGCCGTGTCGCTGGCCAGAGCCGAACTGACTGCGGCCATGATGTTGAGCAGGTTGAAGCGGCCCAGCAAACGGCTTTGAATCTCCATTTTTCCGCGCGGCGTCTGCAGCAGCGCCTTGATGCCGGCCAGGGAAAAATGATATTTCAGAGGGCGGATGTCCGCGAGCGGGGAGAAGCCGAAAGTGACATAGCGGCAGTTCAGTTCCTTGATGATGTTCTCGCCCATCGGATCGTCGCCGTTGACGATCGCCCATTGTTCGGCGCCAAGTTTTTTAAACAGCGAAAGCTTGGCCTCAAAGTAATTCTCCATGGTCTGGTGAAAATCGAGGTGATCGCCGGAAAAAGAGGTGAAAACCGCCTGGGCGAATCCGATGTCTTCGACCCGCATCAGGCTGAGGGAGGCCGAAGATACTTCCATGACCAGGTTCAGGCATCCGGCCTTGACCGCCTCGGCCATGAAGGCGAACAATTCGGGAGCTTCCGGAGTGGTCAAATGAGTTTTTCGGCTGCAACCGGGGAAATTCATGCTCAAGGTGCCGATGGCCGCGGTCTTGGCCATGGCGGCGTTGAGCAGCGCTTGGATCAGGCCCACCGTGGTCGTCTTGCCATTGGTTCCGGTGACCCCGATCACCTGCAATTTCTGGGAAGGGTTATCAAAAAAGCGGCTGGCCATCTGGCTGAGGACCCGGCGGTCGTTCTTGACCTGCACCCAGGTGACCGGATGGTGTTCCTGCGGAGGCGGATGCACCGAAACCACCGCGCTGGCTCCTCTGCGGATGGCGTCAGCGGCGTAAACGATCCCATCCTTGACGAAGCCCTTGATGGAGACATAGCACTCGTTTTTCTTGATTTTCCGCGAATCGAATTCGATCCCGGAAACCGGCACGTGGAGATTGCCGCGCCAGGCCAGGGACTCCTGTTTGCCCAGCAATTCATCCAGGTACTTCATAGATAGATCCCCTTGCGGTCGGGCAAGTTGGGAAAAAGTTTGAGGTAAAGCATGATTTTGGCCGTGATGGATTTGAACAACGGGGCCGCCACGTCTCCTCCGTAATACATGCCCAATGGCTCATCGATCATTACGAATACAGTCACCTGCGGATTGCGGGCCGGGAAAAATCCGCCAAAGGAAGAAACATAGGCATTGGTGTATCTGCCGGCTTTGACCTTGCGGGCCGTCCCTGTTTTCCCGGCGATTTCGACGCCTTCAATCGCGGCTTTCTTCCCCGTTCCCCGATCGACGACCGCGGTCAGAATCGTGGTCAGCGGCTCCTGGCTGAGGGGCGACAAAATTTTCGGCCGCAGGTTGGCGGCGGCGCCGCCGAATAGAATTTTCGGCTGGAGCAGATATCCTCCCGAGGCCAGCACGTTGAAGGCCATGGCCATCTGCAGCGGTGTCACCGAAATTTCGTAGCCGTGGGAAAGGAACGCCAGCGAGACCCCGCTCCATTTTTCCAGAGGATTCAAGATGCCGTTCTCTTCAGCCGGCAGCTCGATCCCGGTGCGGCGGCCGAAGCCGAATCTTTGGATCGTCTGAAAATATTTTTCTCCGCCCAACCGCAAACCGATACCGGCGGCGCCGATGTTGCTGGATTGGATGAAAATATCCTCAAAGGACAGGCGAGCGAACGGATGCACGTCGGTGATCTGCCTGTCCCTGACCATGTAGACGCCGTTGTGGCAATTGAACATGTCATGGAGAGCGCAGGTCCTGTTTTCGAGAGCCGCGGCGGCTAGAACGATTTTGAAGGTCGAACCGGGGTCGTAAAGAAAGGAAATCGCCTTGTTTCTCAGGGCCGGTGCCGGCGTGCGCCAGATCTCCTCCGGATCGTAGTCGGGATAACTGGCCATGGCCAGGATGGAAGCGTCGGAGCTGTTCATGACGATGACCGCTCCGCCCGCGGCCTGGTATTTTTCGACGGTGCCGGCCAACTCCCGCTCCACCAGAAACTGCAAGGCGGCGTCAATGCTCAAATGGATATTCTTGCCCGCCACCGGCTGCTCCAGATATTTGAACTGGAAAATCTTTTTACGGGCGTCGATCAGCACCTTGAGCTTGCCGCCGCGGCCCTTGATCTCAGAATCCAGGCTGGTTTCAATGCCGCCCAGGGCTTGTTCATCAATGCCCACGCCGCCCAGGATATGCGAGGCGATTTTATTTTGCGGGTAAACTCGCCGGTATTCGTCAATAAAATCAATGGTCCCGGCCGTTTGTTTGTTCAGGGCCAGCGGCAGGACTCTCTGATATTCTTCGTCGGTCAACTTGCGTTTGAGCCAGATGAATTTTTCGCCCCGGCGAATCCGCTTGATCACTTTCAATTTTTGCGAATTGTTCAAAGCGAGCTGCCGGCAAAAATCGCGGTACACAGCCAGCGAAACTTCCATGTCCTTGTTGCTGAGAAACGCCGACTTGGACTGCAGCGAAATGGCCAGGATCTCGCCGTTGCGGTCGGTGATGGTGCCGCGCTTGGAATGGAGCTCTTCGATCCGGTTGATCTGGGCTTTGACCTTGGCCATATAGGTGTTGTAATCGATGACCTGCAGCTTGAAAAGCTTGAAAGCGATAAAGAAAATCCAAACGAAGAAAAGGATGGAAAGGAAAAAGAACCTTTTCTTGCCTTGGCTATTAATTTTCATCGTCGGCTTCGAACACTTTGATAATCTGCCCCGCTTCGGGATACTGGTACCCCAGTTTCTCCCTGGCGATTCTTTCCATGCGTTCCAGGTTCAGCAGCGACGCTTTTTGTGCTTGCAAGCGATCGATTTCCGCGCGCATTTTTTTTTCCTGCTGCAGCAAGTCGTGTTGCTGGTAGCCCAGGTCCACATTTTTCAGATTCAAACCGGAATAGATGAACAGGATGGCGAAAATGAAAAAAGCGAGAATGGCCAGACGAAAATCGGCCGAGGCTTTGCCCTGTTTGTTCATGCCACTTCCAGCGCCCGCAGTTTCGCCGAGCGCGAAGCCAGGTTTTGCAATAATTCTTCACGGCCGGGGAAGCCGGGGAAAGGACGGAGCAGCTGGACCTGTTGCGCACGCTGCAGCCGCTGGAATCCCCGCTTGACCAGCCGGTCCTCGAGCGAATGGTAGGTGATGAAAACCACGCGGCCGCCGGCGCGCAGGTTGGCGGGTATCTTTTCCAGCCAGGCTTCGATCCCTTCCAGTTCATGGTTGATAAAGATCCGCAGGGCCTGGAACACTTTGGCGGCGGGATGGACCAGACCCGGGCGGGGGCGCCAACGGGTGATTTCTTCAACCAGCAGGCGCAGCTGCACCGTTGATTGCAGGGGGGCGAACAGCCTTTTTTCGATAATTTTCTTGGCCAGGCGCCCGGCAGCGGCGAATTCACCGTAACGGGAAAAAATATCTGCCAGTTTTTTCTCCGGAAAGGTGTTGAGCACTTCGGCCGCGGTCAGCGAACCGTGCCGGTCTTTGCGCATATCCAGCGGCCCGTCCAAGGAATGGGAAAACCCACGCTGACTTTTTTTCAGCTGCACCGTGGAAATTCCCGGATCGACAAGTATCCCGGAGACGGCCAGCTTCCGGCAATCAAAATTCTCAAAAAGATCGCTGAAACTGCCCAGGTGGAAGCGAACCCGCCGCCCGAAAGCCTTCAAGTTTTCCCTGGCCAGGGCGATGCTTTCTTCATCCTGGTCGATGGCGATCACCCGGGCGCCCGCGAAAGCGCCGAGGATATGGTAGCTGTGACCACCAGCGCCCACGGTGCAATCGACAAAAAGTTTTTTAGCCGATCCTTGAAAGATTTCAAGGACCTCTTTACTCATGACCGGATAATGTGGAAAATTCATTGAGCAGCCTCGACACCTTTTGCAGCTTATCATCACTGAATTGACCGCCCATATACTTGCTGGTGAAGGCTTCCTTGTTCCAGATCACCAGATAATCGATCTTGCCAAGAATCAGCAGGTTGTCTTCCAGCCCGCTGCTTTGCCGCAAATCGGACGGGATCAGAATGCGACCCTTGGGGTCAATTTCAGTTTCACTGCCCCAGTAACTGATGCGGCTGATATATTCTTCCAGGTCCGGGTCACGCATCGGGATCCTGGCGATTTTTCTTTCGATTTCTTCCCAGACCTGCATGGGGTAAAATAAAATATGATCGCCATTGATCGAGGTCAGATAGACTTCTTTTCCAAATCCCTGCTCCAGGGCGGCGAGGTATTGGGCAGGGATCTTGACCCGGCCGCGATCATCAATTTTGGCGATATAACTGCCCCTGAAATGTTTTTTCATCCCATTTTGTCCCATTTTCTCCCACAATGATAGTATATATATATATTGATTGTCAAGAAATTTTTTTAAAATAATTATTTTAAAAACATCTTGACACGCTATATTTAGCGCTTTATAATTGGCGGGCAACTATATTTATAGCTCAAGGAGAGATCCATGGAGAATTTTTCTGAAAATGCAATGAAAATTTTGAAAGCCCGTTATTTCAAAAAGGACGAAAAAGGGGTCCCATTGGAAAGCAAACCCTCGCAATTATTCCGCCGCGTGGCCCGTTTCATTGCCAAGGCAGAAAAAAATGAAGCCGATAAAAAACTCTGGGAAGAAAAGTTCTTTCAAGCCATGATGCAAAAAGATTTCATGCCCAATTCTCCCACCCTGACCGGCGCGGAGCGAAACATGTGCCTCTCCGCTTGTTTCGTTCTGCCGATCGAGGATTCGCTGGATGGAATATTCGAAACGGTGAAGAATGCCGCGCTGGTTCACAAGGAAGGCGGCGGGACCGGTTTCGATTTTTCCAGGATCAGGCCGGCGGGAAGTTTCGTGCGCAAGACCCAGGGCATCGCTTCCGGGCCCGTCTCTTTTTTAAGGGTCATCGACGCCGGCACCGAAGCGGTGAAGCAGGGAGGCACCCGCCGCGGCGCCAACATGGGCGTCCTGCGGGTGGACCATCCCGATATCAAGACTTTCATCACCATGAAGCGTGACGGCGTCACCGCCCAAAATTTCAACATTTCGGTAGCCATCAGCGAGGTGTTCATCCAGGCCGTTAAAAACAAAACCACCTATGACCTGATCAATCCCATGGACGGCCAGGCGGTCGGCCAGGCCAATGCAAGGGAAGTCTTTGACCTGATCGTCGATTCGGCCTGGAGCAACGGCGACCCGGGTTTGATCTTCATCGATAAGGTCAACCAATTGAATCCCACCGCTCCCCAGGGACCGATCCGGGCCACCAATCCCTGCGGCGAACAGCCGCTCCACGATTACGAAGCCTGCAATCTCGGCTCGATCAACCTGCTGAACGTATTTGATAAAAAATCGCCTGATCGGCTGAACTGGGTAAAATTTCGCGAGATCATCCAGCTGGGCATCCGTTTTCTGGACAATGTCATCGAGGTCAATCTGTACCCCCTGCCGGAAATCGATAAAATGGCCAAATCCAACCGCCGCATCGGTCTCGGCCTCATGGGTTTTGCCGACCTGCTAATCCAGATGGGCATCGCCTATAACAGCGATGAAGCCCGCTCCCTAGGCAACAAAATAATCAAATTCATGAAGGATGAAGCCGTTGCGGCCTCGCTCTCTCTGGCTGAAATGCGCGGCAATTTCCCCAACATCGAAAAATCCATATACCAGGGTCAGAAAATGCGCAACGCCTCAGTGCTGACCATCGCCCCGACCGGGACCATCTCCCGCATCGCCGGCTGCTCATCGAGCATCGAGCCGATTTTCGCCTTCCGGGTGGTTTCCAAGATCTTGGATGGAGAGATCACCGACATTCACCCGCTGTTCCAGCAATGGCAGGAGAAGCACGAAGACCAAGCCGTTCCCGGCTATTTCATCACCGCCCAGGAAATTTCCCCGCTGGATCACCTGAAGATGCAGGCGGTCTTTCAGGAATACGTGGACAGCGCCGTTTCCAAAACCATCAATTTCAACAAAACGGCCACCCGGGAAGACATCGCCGCAGCCTACCTGCTGGCTTTCGACATAAACATCAAGGGTATCACTGTTTACCGCGACGGCTGTCGCGCCCTGCAGGTGTTGAACAAGGCCGAGAGCGAAAAGCCGATACCGCTGGGACGCCCTGACGCCATCCCCTCGACCACCCACAAAATATCAACCGGTTTGGGCAACCTCTACATCACGGTTACCTATTTCAACAAAAAGCCTTTTGAGGTTTTCGCTTCCATCGGCAAGAGCGGCTACTCGACCATGGCCGACGCCGAAGCCATCGGCCGCTTGATTTCGTTGGCCCTGCGCAGCGGCATCCCCACCGAGGCAGTGGTCAACCAACTGAAGGGCATCGGCGGCGCGGAGCCGATCTTCACCAACGGCCAGTTGATCCAATCGATTCCCGACGCCATCGCCAAGGTCCTGGAAACCCATATCGGCGCGGTCAATGTCAAGCATCAGGACATTCACGTCAGTAACTGCCCTCTTTGCGGCACCGGTTTGAGCGACGAAAAGTGCCCGACCTGCGCGAATTGCGGCTGGTCGAAATGCAACGGCGTGTAGGCGTTGGATCTATTTGACCTGGATCGGCATTGAAGGTCAGGACCGTTTGCTAAAAAATATCGCGACCTTTCATAGCCGCGAGGCCATCAGCCGGAGAATAATGGTCAAATTCCAGCAAAAGGTTTTTTCTGGCCGCCGGATGGGCGCTGGCCTGCTGAAGACAGCGGAATCGTTCCTGCAACAGGGCAAATTCCCTGATCTGTTTAGCGAGGCCTTCCGGCTGACAGCGCTCCAGCCACAGGTTGATGTATAGATTTTTCAGTCTTTCGACCTCGGCTAAAAGCAGGTCCAGGTCCAGGCGAATCGTTTCGTCCCCGGCCGCGGCGCCCAGGCGGGGAAGAAGCCGGTTGGAAAATTCGATTTTAGCGGCAACAAATTCATACAGGTGCTGGGCGAAATTAAAAAAATCGCTCATCTCGTTGCGGGCGATTTTTCTTTTTTTTAGATACAGGGAAGCTTTCTGATACTTGGCCACTATCTCCCTGTGGTTATCCTGTCTGGAAAAAATGGCGAACAAAGGATCTTCGAACAAATACTGCCTGTGGGTCCATTGCCAGGGGTTGTCCACTTGGGACAAAAAAGTGCAAATCCTAAACAAGTCGGGTTCGTCATGACCCAACGCCCAGCGTGCGAAGGCGTCGGGACGTGGCGCTTGCCCGCTCCAAAAAAGATTCCCGGCATGGAACAAGGGCAAAACGATGCCCTCCAAAAAACCCCCATCGCCTTTTTCAGCGCCGCCGGCCAGCATGACCCCGGCCAGTTTTTCTTCCCTGGCCGCCGTGTAGGCCGCAGCATTGTTGACCATGCTTTTACGCATGGCCGGGATGAACCTGTCCCCGCTCCAAGTCGCCGTGCCCAGTACCTGCGGGATATGATGCTTCTTGAAAGGAGCGGCCTTTTGCCTGAACGCATCGCTTTTTTCAATCGCCGGTCCGCGGTTAAGCACGGACACATCCTGGGGAATCTTCCTGATCCTTTCCGGAGTTGCCCGAAAACCGTCGGCGCCGACGAGAATTTTCTTCCCCAGGGCCTTGAAAAATCGGTAGGCATCCGAAAAACGCGCGAAATTCATCTCCGGCGAAGTTGTTTCGTCTTTTTCCCCGCACTCGATGAGGATCCATGGCGAGCGGAAAGAGGCCATGATTGCCGCATTCCATTCCGCGGCGCGAACCGTTTTCACAAATTGGGGGAACTCACTCCCGATCGTGATGGCGGGGAACATCTCCATCCCCATTTTCCCGGCCAGGACAGCAATCTGCCCGATTTCATCCAATGCACGGCCTTTTTCAGCTCCGGGATTACCGGGGTTTCCCATGGAGATGGAGAAATGATTGAATCTCAACAAGGCCAGTTTCACCAGCAGGCGCTTCAGTTCCGGCAGCAAAGGAAAAGCTCCATGGGCGGCGTCGAGCAGGAAACCCCGGAAAGATAGGTCGGGGGCGTCGCGGATGAAAAAACCGGGCATCCGGCCATCTTTCACACTAAAAGCCAGGATCTGCAGCAGTGTAGACAAGGCGTAAAATTGCCCGCGCGGTGAATTCGCCCAGAGGATGATCCGGTTCCGGCCACATTCAATTTCATATTCTTCAGCGCGCAATGTTTTTTTTTCCTGGCAGAGGATCTCCAGGCCGCGGTTTTTGTTTTTTACCCCAAAATAGTCAAAAAGAAAATCATATTTTTTTGTGATTTCCAGCGGGAAGCATAAATTCTGGATTTCCAGGAAATGGTCCAGAGGGCGAATATCTTTTGGGGCCGGAAATATGAACGAAAATTCATTTTTTATGCTCATTTTCATGAAAACGCGACACCATGCATGCCGTGGCGGTATTTTAGAATAAAATCGGCTCCTTGGCAATTCTCGCGGGAACGTCCGCGGCGAGAAAAACTAAAAGCAAATAAAAATTGACAAATGAAAATATCTTATATAAAATAATTTTTAACTCAAAAAAACAAAACCATGGACGTGCTGAAAAAATTCATTACCAAATACAAGGCTGGAGCCATCATCTACAAAAAAGGCGACATCCAAACCGATTTTTTTATCATCAATAAAGGCAAGCTCCAGCTCAAAAGCGACGACAACGGCCAGATCCTGACGACCCTGGGCAAGGGCGATTTCTTCGGCGAGGAGTCTTTGATCAACGACCAAAATGCCATTTACACGGTGGAAGTCATCGAAGACGCGGACATGATCAAGATTCCCTACGTCTCGTTGACCGAGATGCTCAAGCAAATGCCGGACATCGCCCTGAAGGTATTGAAAAAACTGAGCGAAAAGCATATCAAGATCCAGTCGGTGCTGATGTCCATGGCGGCTTCCGGACCGCAAGCGGCGGCGAAGCCGTCCGAAAAGGGAACCAAAAAAGAGGATCAGACCTCGGAAAAGATCGGTCCGGAAGTCAAAGCCTACCTGATCATTCAGCGTTCGAACCGCATCGTGCAATTGACGAAGACGCAAACGGTACTGGGCCGCCGGGATTATACCACCGGCTTCGTCCCCGACATCGACCTGACCGATGAGGACGAGGAAAAATACATTTCGCGCAAGCATTCGCAAGTCCTTTACAAGGATGGCAAGTTCTACCTTTCCGAGGAACCCGGGGCCATCAACGGCACATTTTTGAACGGCAACAAACTGCAGACCGGAGTCAAGCACGAACTGAAAAACGAGGATGAAATCACCCTGTGACAACTGAACGTAGTTTTTAAAGTCTAATCCCTGTTTTAGACTGATCGTTGATCCCGCCGGCTCAATCCAATTGAAAGGCGACCGTGGTCGGCGTTCAACCGCTTATTGCAATTTCTTTTTTTTAGTTTTAACATTATGGCAAAAGACTGGGGAAATTAAAAAAGGGAGGATCGAATGAAAAAAAGTGTGATTATGTTGGTTTTAATGGTTTTCGCCGCAACCGCCCTGGCCGGGGCTGTGCAAGTGAAGAAAGAGAAAAATGAGCCGAAATGGTCGGGATTCTATTTCGGCCTGAACGCCGGTTTCGCGCGCTATGAACCGAATTGGACGGACGACGATTACGATTGGTTCGGGGGGACGTTGATCGATCCCTATTCCACGCTTCTTCCGGGCGGCACCATCGGTTACAACCACCAATACGGAAGCCTGGTGATCGGATTCGAAGTCGATGGCGCCATCGGTTTCATGGAAAATGAAATCAAATACTCCTTCGACCCCACTCCGGCTCCGGGAACTTACGACGTGACCAAGACCGACAAGCTCGGTCTCCTGATCACCGCCAGAGGCCGCATGGGCTTCGTTATCGACAAGGCGCTTTTCTACCTGACCGCCGGCGTAGCCATGCCGAGCGCCGAGCACACCTGGATCGAGAACGGCGACGCGCCCGACAGCTGGCCCACGTTCAAAAACTCCAACCTGGGAATGGTCGTCGGCCTGGGATTTGAGCATCGCTTGGGCGGCGGCCTCACCATCAAGGTCGAGTTCCTCAGTCTGAAGAACTCTCCCAAGATCGCAGAAAACGCCGATAAATACAAAATATCCGTCGTTGAGTCGTTGGCGATGCTGCGCCTCGGGTTCAACTACCTGTTCTAAGCCAGTTCGCCGCTGTAAAATATTTTTTTTTCGCCGCCCGGAAAACCCAGCAGCAATCCGCCGTCCGGGGCGATGTCCAGGAAAATCCCCACGATGACCTGCCCCTGATGATGAAAAGAAATAGTCTGACCTAGAAAGGAACGGCTCAGCTGCCGGGCCCGGCGGACAATTCTGGACCCGCGGTCCTGCATCAGCTTTTTCAGCCAGTAGGTCATGCTGGCGGCCAGGCGCTCGCGGCCTTCCGCGACCGGCCATTTTTTGTCGGCCAGCAGGCGCAGCGAACCGGCCCGTTCCCGCAGCTCTGGCGGGAAATCATCCGGGCGCTGGTTGATATTGATCCCGATGCCGACCAGGCAGATGATCTTGTCGCCATGGATGATGGTTTCGCAGATAATGCCCGCGATTTTTTTTCCTTCCGCCAGAATATCGTTGGGCCATTTCAATGCAAAAACCTTCCCGGTCCAACTGTGGAGCATGTCGATCGCCGCGATGCCGGAAGTGATGGAAAGGAGCGACAAGTGCCGCTTGTCCGGCAGATGAAACCCGAACGTCGCGTAGATACCGAGGTCCGACGAAGAAATCCACTCGCGGTCTTCCCTGCCGCGCCCGGCGCTCTGGACGGCGGCGCTGACCATCAATGGAAAATCGGCCTCGAGGCGAGCCAAATTTCGCTTCAGATAATCGTTGGTCGAATCGCAAGCAGCCAGGTGGATGCGCTTGAAATGATCAGGACAGGTCGTCAATGGTCTTGCCTATCTTGGCCTTCTTTTCGATGTATTCCTGCAGGTTCTTTTTAAAGCTCTGGATGATCTCGGCCGGCGCCTTGCCGACGAATTCGCTGTTGCTCAATTTGCCTTCCATCTGGGCGATCAGTTTGCCCAGTTTGTCGTGTTCGCCGGTCAGCCGCTGCAATTCCCGCAGGCGGTCCTCATCGCTGGCGAATGGCAGGAGGATCTCCCAATTCTGGCTGACGCCCCTGAACCCCTTGGGCAAAACCGACAAATCATCCACGATTTCCGTCTTTAGGCTGCGGGCGAGAAAATCGAAATAGCGCAGATGCTTGAGCAGCTGCTCTTTTTCGGCCGGCGAGTCGCAGGCGAGATAGATCGGTATTTTCTTGTTCGGTTCGATGCGGTTTTCCGTCCTCGTCTTTCTGGTTTCGGCCACCACTTTTTTCAGCACCTCGACGGCGGCGAACGTTTCGGGAAACACGAAATCCTTGTTGAAGGCGGGGAACTCGGTCTGCAGCAGGAAATCCTTGTCGGTCTTGATCTTCTGGTAGATCTCCTCGCTGATGTAGGGCATGAAGGGATGCAGCAGCTGCAGGATGCGGAATAGGGTCAGCTTGAGAACCGACCGCGTGTGGGGACTTTCCAGGTCGTTTTTCGAAAATTCCAGGTACCAGTCGCAATACTCGTCCCAGATGAAATGGTAGATGAGGTCCGCCGCTTCGTACATGTGGTATTCATCGAAAAGCACGTTCACCTTTTCGACCGTGGCGTTGAGCAGCTGCAGGATCCATTTGTCGGCATCGCTGATCCGGCGCACGTCGATCCGCAAGTCCTCGTCGCCGCGCAGGTTCATGATCACGTAGCGCGAGGCGTTCCAGATCTTGTTGGCGAATGTCTTGTACCCCTTGATGCGGTTGATGGAGAGGGAGATATCCATGCCCGGGGCCGCCTGGATGGCCAGGGTGAAGCGCAGGGCATCGGCGCCGTATTCACGGATGATCTCCAGCGGGTCGACGGCGTTGTTCTTGGTTTTGCTCATCTTCTGGCCTTTGTCGTCGCGGATCAAGCCGTTGATCAGCACCTCGCGGAAAGGCACGGCTTCGGCGCAATGGATGCCCATCATGATCATCCGGGCCACCCAGAAAAAAATAATATCAAAGGCCGTGGCCATGATGGAGGTGGGATAGAATGTTTTGAAATCGGGGCTGTCGTTCTGCCAGCCGAGCGTGGTGAACGGCCATAAGGCCGACGAGAACCAGGTGTCCAGCACGTCTTCGTCCTGGACCAGCCGCGCGCCTCCGCACTTGGTGCAGCGACCGGGGTTTTCTTCGGCCACCACCACTTCCTGGCACTCCTGGCAATAGTAGGCCGGAATGCGGTGCCCCCACCACAATTGCCGGGAGATGCACCAATCCTGGATGTTTTCCATCCAGTTGAAATAGACTTTTTTCCATTTCTCGGGAATGAAAACGATCTGCTTTTCCAGAACGGCCCGGATGGCCGGATGGGCCAAGTCAGCGGTTTTCAAGAACCATTGCCGGGAAATGTTCGGCTCGACCACCGTCTCGCAGCGCTGGCAATGTCCGATATTGTGAACGTATTCCTCCTCTTTTTCGATCAGGTCCAAAGCCCGCAGATCAGCCAGAATTTCCCGCCGGCAGGCAAAACGGTCCAAGCCCAGGTATTTTCCCGGAATTGGGCCGGTCATGCAGGCCAGTTCGTCAATCACCACGATCTTTTCCAGCTTGTTTTTCTGGGCGATCTTGAAATCCAGCGGATCATGGGCAGGGGTTATTTTTACCGCTCCGCTGGCGAAATGCTTGTCCACGTCATCATCGCCCAGAATGGGAATCGCCCGCCCGGCCAAAGGCAGAAGCACCTCCTGGCCGATGAGTTTTTTATAACGGGAATCCTTGGGATTCACCGCCACCGCCACATCCCCCAGCATGGTTTCCGGCCTGGTGGTGGCCACGACAATCCATCTCCGCGGATCCTTTTTCAGCGGATAGCGGATGTAGGTCAAACGGCCGTGGACCTCCTTGTGCTCGACTTCCAGGTCGGAAAGGACCGTTTTGCAGTTGGGGCAGCGGTTCACCATATACGTGCCCTGATAAATTTTCCCTTCCCGGTAAAGTTGTACGAAAACCTTGCGCACGACCCGTTGCATTTCATCGCTCAACGTGAATTTCATCCGGCTCCAATCCAGCGCCAAGCCGAGTTTTTTGATCTGGGCTACGATCTTTTTTTCGGACAGGTCTTTCCATTCCCAGACCAGTTGCAGGAATTTTTCCCGGCCCAGATCCTCCTTGCTTAAATTCCTTTCCTTTTTCAGATTCTTTTCCACCATCATCTGGGTGGCAATCCCGGCATGATCGACTCCCGGTAGCCAAAGCACGTTAAAACCCTGCATCTTTTTCCGGCGCACGATGATATCGGGCAGGGAAAGGGTCAAGGCATGGCCGATGTGCAGCGAACCGGTTACATTGGGCGGAGGCAGGATGATCGAGAATGGCACGCCGGTTGCCTTGACGTCCGGGGTGAACAAGCCGCTGGCTTCCCATTTTCGATACCAATCGCTTTCGGTCCGTAAATGATCATAAGCTTTTTCCATATTTGTTTCTGCCACGTTAAAACTCCAAAGAAAAATTAAAAATCGGTGTCGTTCGCTTCGGCTTTGATTTTATCGATTTCTTCCTTGATGATTTTTTCGGCCAACGAAGGGACGATCTCCCAGATCAGCTCTTTTATGGTTAACGTAAGCTTATCTTCCAATTTTCCGGTCAGGTCTATTTTTTCAGTCACCGTCAACCCGCCATCGGTTTGCGGTTCGCTTTTCGCCTCGCGCTCACGCTCGCGAGGAGGCGTTTGGGACAGTTTTTTCAATTCCGCTTCCGGCGAGATCGTCTCAGGGCGTATTTTCTGGACGAACAATTCCTCGGCGCTGAGTTTATCCATTCGCCCTTCCGCGCCTTTTTCCTTGCCCTGTTTCTGGCTGGAGGGTCCGAAATCAAAGATCTCATCCTTTTCCGAGTACATGGCTTTCTTGGGAGCGTCGCCGGCAGAATCGTTCAACGAGCCCGTTGTATCCTTCTTGGCGGCGGAATAAATTTTGTCTTCCCGGTCGACTGAAAATTTGAAATCCCTCCTGTCGGCCATCCGGGTCGCTTCCAGGGAGGATTTGATCAAGGCATCGGAGGTATCCCCGTTGGCTGCCTTCTGAAAGCGTTCGTGAAATTCATCCGATATGTCACGGATCATGCTTTCCGCCGGCGTATTCTGGCCGGCTGGTTTCTTTTCCGGCTTGGCCGTCATGGGCGCGGTTATCTCGTCGGCAGGAAGTTTCGTTTCTTCTGCAAGCGGTTCTTCCTTAAAAGGATTCTGGATCGCTTCATCGGGTTCCGTGGGCAGCAAGGTGTCCTTGGGCGGCTGCGTGCCCTGGGTAATTTCCTCCGAGGGCAGAATCTCATCCCTTTCCGGAACCTGGTTTTGCGGAGCGTTGCTGCCCGCGCCGGCCTGGGCCCCAACATCAAGGCGAATATCCGAAAAATTGATGCCTTCGCCTACTGGAGCATCGGTTTCGATCTCCATGATATCTTCCGGGAACGAACTGGGTTCCTCCTCGGCAAATTCAGTGGCGGCTTTAGGTTCCTCCTGGCTGAGATTCTTCATGACCGAGCTGACCAGGGCGTTGGAATCAAAAGGCTTGGTGACGATATCCTCATATTTCAGGTTTTTTATCATTTCATTGTCCACGGCTTCGAAACTGCCTTTCATCAAAAAAACCCGGCAGCGGTTCAGCGCGGGAGTCTCGTTGATGAAACGGCATAAGTCGTACCCGCTGGTTTCGGGCAATTTGATGTCCACAATAAGCACGTCCGGCTCCAGACGCAGCAATTTTTCCTTCAGCCCGGTCCCGTTCTCGAAACTGTGCACTTCAATATTTTCAATCTCGGAAAAAGACAATTCCACGATCCGGCGGATGGTATAGCTATTGTCAGCAAGAGCAATAATTTTCTTTTTCATCCTAGATCCTCCTGGCTTTTTCCCATATAGCTGTTTTTTAGCATTTTTTCAATAACAATGTCAAGTCAAACGGTTGACTTTTTAATTTTTTTATTGCAAAATAAATCGCTATGCACAGAGTGAAAGTCTTAATAGCCAAACCCGGCTTGGATGGACACGACCGCGGCGCAAAAATCGTGGCCAAATATCTAAGGGACGCCGGGATGGAAGTCATTTACACCGGCCTGCGCCAGTCCCCGGAAACCATAGTCAATACGGCGATTCAGGAAGACGTGGCCATTATCGGCCTGAGCATCCTTTCCGGCGCCCATTTGCAGCTGTGCAAAAGGATCATGGTGGTTTACTCGGAAAAGAACGTCCCGCCGCCGCCGCTGTTCCTGGGCGGCATCATTCCCAAAGAGGATCTGCCGGAACTGAAGAAATTGGGCGTCCAGGAAGTGTTCCCCCCTGGAACGCTGCTGGAAACCATTGCCGACAAAATCAGAAAAATCGTCGTCCAATAATTCATGCTCATGATTGACAAATCATTTTTCTTGCCGTACAATTCGGGCAGCAACTCGAGCCAATATCATGAAAGCCGCAAATAAAAACCAAAATTATTCGGTCATCATTGTTTCCGACGCCAAGTCCACCAACAAGGAATTCTCCGTTTCAGCAAAATTCATCAAGAACGCCATACTGGCTTTTTCATTCCTGGTCGTCTTCTTCGGCTTCATTATATTTCAGTATTTGACCATGACCCTGGACAAGCAAAAAATGAAGCGCCTTGAACTGGATGCCAAGGACAAGCAGCAAAAAATCAGCGCGCTGTCCTTGACCATTGAGGTCCTCAACCAGAGGCTGAAAAACATGGAAACCTACAAGGAAAGGATCATGGTAGCCACTGGCCTGACTTCGCCCCTGGCTCTGAAGGAAGTGGGCAGCGGCGGCCCTGAATCCGACAACCAGTTAGCGGGCGATTTTCCCGCGGCGCAAACGACACTCCCCGGCAGCAGCTTGCCCCAGCAAAACTTGCTGAGCAAAACAAAAGAAATCAATGAAAATGCAAAATTGATAGAAGAATCGCTCAAGTCGGTCGAAAGCATGGTCAACCAGCAAAAGCTGCACTTGGCGGCCACTCCGGCCATCTGGCCTACGCGCGGTTACATCTCCGGGGTGTTCGGCAACCGTGTCCATCCCTTCACCGGCCGCTATGAGTTCCATAACGCCCTCGATATAGCCACTCAGCTGGGTAATAAGGTTATCGCCCCGGCCGATGGCGTAGTCCTGGTGGCCGAAGCCAAGGAATATTATGGCAAAATGATTATCATCGACCATGGTTTCGGCTACGCCACCCGTTACGGCCATCTTTCGGGATTCAACGTCAGGGAAGGTCAGCGGGTCAAGCGTTACGACGTCATCGGTTATGTCGGAACGACGGGCAGGAGCAATGGCCCCCATTTGCATTATGAAGTCCGTTACTTCGACAAGCCCGTCAATCCTAACGATTTCATACTGGATATGCAAAACTAGTCCGCAACAAACCCGAAGGAGATATTTTTGTTTTTTTGATTAATTTTGCAAAAGTATCTTGCTTTTAATTTTTTATTTACTTATAATGACTTGGATGAATAAAACAGACAAGCAAAGTAAAAATGGGATTGCTAATACTATTTTCACGGATCTATCCACAATAAAAAAATTTAAAGGAGGAATTGTATGAAAAAAATTTTTGTACTGGCCGCTTTAATGATGCTGATCATGATCACGACTTCCTGTCAGAAGCCTGAGGAAATCACGCTCTCAAAATATTTTCAGGCCATGAAAGCCAAGGACAGGGATACGATGGCCTCCATGGCAGCAGAACCGATGGCCCTGGAGTTCAAATCCTGGAAATTGGTTTCATCGGAAGATCCAGTCAGCGAGGATCTCATCCTTCAGCAATTGATGACCAGTCTGGCCGAAATCAAGACTAAAAAAGACAAGCAGATCGGTGTGGTCAAGGACAAAAAAGACGCTCTGGACCTATTGAAAACCAAACTGGGCGAAACCCGCGGCAGCCGGCAGAAAGCCGAATTGAAAAAACAGATCGACGCCGGCGAACAGGACGTGCTTGCCGAAACCCAGAATTACAAGCAGGCCCAGATGGATTATACCCAGATGAAAGAGCAGGTGGAAGTGGAAAAGAAAATGGTCACGATGTCCACCAGCATCGATCAGAATCAGGAACTGATGACCGGCAAGGCCATCACCGTGAAATCCATAGTCAGGATCACCACGGCCAACGGCGATAAGGATTACGTGTTTTTGCTGAGAAAATACAACCTCATCAATCCTCTGACCAACAAAGTGTCGCCCAACCGTTTCATCATCTTGCGCATTCAGCCCAAAGAAGACTACGAGCAGGGGAAATAGATCACATTCAGATCCTTCCGGTAAATGGCAGGCCGCGGGAAACGAAAACCGTTTCCTGCGGCCTTTTTTCAAACCCAACCCTGGAGAAATAAAATGAAAAAAGTTTCCCTGCTGTTTTTATCCATTTGCTTGATCGCTCCGCTCTGGGGCGAAAAAAGAGCGTTGAGCTTTACCGATGTGTTTTCCGCCGGCCGCCTTTCATCCCCGGTCGTATCCCCGGATGGAAAATGGATCGTGTTCGCGGTAAAAACACCCGACATCGACCGCAACACCTTCCAAACCGACCTGTATGCCGCCGACGCGGCCGGGTTGACGCTCAAGAAACTGACCGATGGCAAGGGGAACAGTTCCAATCCCCGCTTCCTGAAATCGGGATTTTTGACCTTTGTCTCCAGCCGCGACGGCGACCCGCAGGTATTTTTCATGGACCTGAAGAATCCCGCCGGGGCTAAAGCCATCACCGCCGTTGCCGGCGGCATCAGCAACTTCATCTGGTCAAGTGACGAAAAAAGCATTGCTTTCACCCATGACATTGATCCCCGGGCCAAGACATTCGCCGAGGCAATGGCCATGGAAAAAGAAGCTGAAAGTTCCAAGGTCAAGGCCAAATTGCTGACCGGCCTCATGTTCCGTGAGTGGGACTCCTGGCGGGACGGCAAACGCAGCCATGTCTTCCAGCACCGCCCCGGGAGCCCTGAATTCACCGACCTGACCCCTGGCGACTTCGATACGCCGCCGTTGGCCCTGGGCGGCGTCCAGGATTTCTTGTTTTCCGGCGACGGCGCCTGGTTCGCGTACGTGAAGAATATCGACCCGATGGTGGCGATTTCCACCAACAACGACGTCTTTCTACGCTCCCTGCGCAGCGGCGAGGAAAAGAACATCAGCAACGGCAACCAGGGCAACGATGCCAACCCGGTTTTTGCGCCCAGCAACAGGTATTTGGCCTATCTCTCCATGCGCCGGCCGGGGTTTGAGTCCGATAAAAAAGACATCATCCTTTACGACCTGAAGACCGGAACGCCGCAGAACCTGACCGCCGCCTTTCCCGATACCATCGCCAGTTTCGTTTTCAGCGCCGACGGCAAAGTTATTTATTTCACCGCTTCGCAAAGCATCTACGAACCGATATTCAAGCTGCAAATTGCCTCGAAAAAGATTGAAAGGATCGTTTCCGCCATCAACGCCAATTCCCTGTGCCTGACCCCGGACGGCAAAGCCCTGATCTATCAGGTCCAGAACGTGGCCATGCCCCAGGAAATTTTCAAATTCGACCTGGGCCGCCGGCGGCAAACGCAGCTGACCCGTTTCAACCAGGAACTCTTCAAAGACGTACAGATGAACCGGGTCGAGATTTTCCGCTATAGGGGCGCCAAGGATGAAACGGTTGAAGGCATGCTGCTCAAGCCGCCTTTCTTTGATGCCGGCAAAAAATATCCGCTGGTATTCCTCATTCACGGCGGGCCTCAGGGCGGCTGGACCGATGAGTTCCATTACCGCTGGAACCACAGCCTGTTCGCATCGCCCGGCTACGTGGTCGCGGCCATCAACTTCCACGGCAGCAACGGCTACGGCCAGGCATTCACCGATGCGGTTTCCAGGGACTGGGGCGGAGCTCCTTTCATCGATCTGGTCAAGGGGCAGCAGTATCTAGTGGAAACTTTCCCCTTCATCGACAAGGATAAGATCGTGGCCGCAGGCGCTTCCTACGGCGGCTTCATGGTCAACTGGATCGCCGGCCACAGCGACGATTTCAAATATCCATTCCGCTGCCTGGTTTCGCACGACGGGATTTTCGATTCCCGCAGCATGTATTATTCCACCGAGGAGCTGTGGTTCGAGGAATGGGAGCAAGGCGGCACCCCCTGGACCAGTGGTCTTTTCGAAAAATGGAACCCGGCCAACTACGTGGACAAGTTCAAGGTGCCTATGCTGGTCGTGCACAGTGAAAATGACTTTCGTATTCCGGTCACACAGGGGATGATGCTGTTCACCGCCCTGCAGCGGCGCGGCGTGAAATCAAAAATGCTCTACTTCCCCGACGAGAATCACTTCGTGCAGAAGCCGCAGAACGCCCGCCTCTGGTGGCAGACGGTATTCGCCTGGATCGCGGAAAATATCGCCGACACATACGCCGACTGATGGAAAAAGATTGCGCTGAACTGGTTGAGGCGGTTCAGCTCCGGACGAAATGGGGCAGGACCCGGGGAATGACGAAGGAAAATTCCACCAAGCCGGCCAGTTCGCCGTTTTCGCGCCAGGCCACCTGATGGATGAGTTTGCGTAACCCGTTCTTTTCGATCGTATAGCTGTTGTCGGCGCCAGTTTCCATGAGGCGGCGGATCTTTTCATTGGCGGCTTCCGGATGGCAGGCCCATAGGTTTTTACCCAACAGGACCTTGTCCCCTTCGGGGGAAAAAGTCCGCATGGCCTGGTCATTCATGTAAACGATGATCCCGGCGCGGTCGCAGACGGTGACCGCCACGTCTATGCCATTCATCCAGGCAGAATTATCCATTTTTCCTCCCTTCAGGTTGGCTGCGGGAATTTTCCGGCCAGGCGCTGCAGCTTGGCGTGGATGGCCGCCAGCAGGGGGCGCCGGTCCGGG
>JAPKZM010000112.1 GCA_026393775.1 Candidatus Aminicenantota bacterium | reverse complement strand
TTTCCAATCGGTCCCGGATTCGGTATAATATCTTTTAAGGAGTGCGCATGAATCGTCTGGACGGGCCGTTGAAACATTTTTTTAAACTGCGCAATCTCCATTAAATTGCCAGCTTACAAAGTAAAAATCAGCCGCAGGATCTTCACTTACCCGGACACGGGTTTCGGGGTGTTCAAGGTAACGCTGGACGGCTCCAGGGAGAGCCGGGTCATTGTCGGCAATCTGTTCTCTTTGAGCGAAGGCGATTGGTTGCTGATCGAGGGCGAGGAATCGGACCATCCGCGCTACGGCCCGCAGATCAAGGTCAGCCGCTTTGAATTGATCCCGCCCGGGGATGACGAGGGCGTAGCCAAATACCTGTCGTCCGGGCGCTTCAAGGGCATCGGCAAAAAGACCGCCCAAAAAATCGTCGCCCATTTCGGCGCGCAGACGTTTGCCGTCCTGGAAAACATGCCGGAACGGCTGGGCGAGATTGCCGGTCTTAAGAAAACGGTCATTGCCGGTATTAAAAAAAGCGTTCGCGACAACCGCGTGCTGCGCGACCTGACGGTCAAATTGACGCAGTTCGGCATCGGCAGCGAAACGGTTTTTAAGATTTTTCGCGAATTCGGCGACTTGGCGTTGGCGCTGGTGGAAAGCAATCCCTATTTGCTGATCGAACGGGTGCGCGGGGTCGGTTTCAAGATCGCCGACACCATCGCCCGGGCCATGGGCATCGTCAAAAGCGACGGTCAGCGCGTCCGGGCCGGGATCATGTACGTTCTGGACCAGAGCGAATTCCAACACGGCGATCTGTACATTGAGCAGGATGAACTGCTGAAAAAATGTTCCTGGTTGCTGGACATCGCCGACAGCGACGTTTTCGCCGCCCTGGAAAAAATGATCGAACGCGCGGAACTTTGCCGCCAGGAAATCCCGGAAAAATGCATTGTCAAGCCGCACAACGACCTGATCGAAAGGCAGTCGGCCCGGCGCCTCTTTGAATTGAGCCAGGGCTTCGGCGCCGACCGGGAACTGGCGGTCAATTTTGAGTCCGTGTTTGAAAAATTGGCTCTCGAACTGACCGCGGAACAGAAAAAGGCGGTCCTGGCCGCGGTAAAGAACCGGCTGACCATCATCAGCGGCGGACCGGGAACGGGCAAGACCACCATCATCCGGGCGATCATCGAGATCCTGAGGGCCAACCGCAAAACGATCCTGATCGCTGCCCCGACCGGGCGGGCCGCCAAGCGCATCGAGGAAAGCTCGTTCTACCAGGCGTCAACCATTCACCGCCTGCTTAAGGTCAATCCCGAGAGCGGCCAATTCGTGCACAACGCCCGCAATCCGCTGCCAACGGACGCCATCATCGTCGATGAATTTTCCATGGTCGATTCCTCCATACTTTATTCCCTGCTGCAGGCCCTGGCCGCCGATACCCAGCTGATCATCATCGGCGACAAGGACCAGCTGCCCTCAGTCGGATCGGGCAACGTCTTGCGCGACATGATCCAGAGCGATTATTTCCCTACCATCTATTTAAGCCGCAATTTCCGCCAGAACCAGGACAGCCTGATCGTCGAGAACGCGTTCCGGGTGAACAGCGGCGAGGCATTGCTATTTCCCCCTTATTCCCCGGAGCTCGATTTCGTCTTCCTGCCGGTGCAAAATGAAACCCAGGTCCTGGAAAAGGTGGAGGGCATCGTCCGGTATTACCAGGCCGAATACCCTTTTAATTCCACCGCCCTGCAGATTCTCATGCCCATGTACCGCGGCGATGCGGGCATCGACCGGATCAACCAGCTCGTCCAGGAAAGATTCAATCCCGAGCCGCTTCTGCTGAAAAGGGAAAAAATCGCCTTCAAGCGCCAGGACAAGGTCATGCAGACCAAAAACGATTACGACAAGCAGGTCTTCAACGGCGATCTCGGCATCATCGAAGGTTACGATGCACGCAACAAACTGCTGGCGGTGAATTATGACGGAGCGCGGGTGGAATACGGCGCCGACGAACTGGATGAACTTGTCCTCTCCTACGCGGTATCGGTCCACAAGGCGCAGGGTTCCGAATATGATGTCGTCGTCCTGGGGCTTCTGCCGTCTCATGCGCGGATGCTCAGCCGCGAACTTTTTTACACGGCCATCACCCGGGCCAGAAAAAAACTGATCCTTTTATCGGACGAGAAAACCGTGGCCCGCGCCTGCGCGAATTCGCAGCCGACCTTGCGCAAGACCCTTTTGCCGCTGCGGCTCCGGGAAGCGTTTTCCAAGACGGCTGTGCTATAATCCGGGGATGGAAACCATTGCTTCCACGCCGATGCTCCGCCAGTATTTGGAGATCAAAAAGAGTTACCCCGATGCCATCCTGTTTTTCCGCCTGGGCGATTTTTATGAGATGTTTTTTGACGATGCCAAAACCGCCGCTCCGATCCTGGAAGTGGTCCTGACTTCGCGCAACAAAAGCAAGGAGGACGCGGTGCCGCTGTGCGGCGTTCCCCATCATGCCTGGGAAAACTATGCCGCCAAACTGCTGCGCCGGGGCTTCAAGGTGGCCATTTGCGAGCAGGTCGAAGACCCGGCCCTGGCCAAGGGGCTCGTGCGCCGCGAGGTGACCCACATCCTGACCCCGGCCACGGCCTTGGAAGTCGAAGCGCTGGACAACGGGCAGAATAATTTTATCGTCGTCATCCGCCGCGAAGGGCCTTCTCTGGCCCTCGCCTCCATGGACCTGGCGGTCTCCGATTTTGAGGTGAAAACATTCGCCAGCGGCGATGAAGAAGCGCTGGTCAACGAACTCTACCGGAAATTTCCCAAGGAAATCATCGTCGCCAAGGAATACGAAAATGAATTCCGCTCCTTCGCCAAGCGCTTCCCCGAGTTCGGCGAAATATTGGTCACGGTCTTTGCCGATTCCGAATTCAACGCGGCCGAATGCGGCGAAACGCTGAAAAACCAGTTCAACCTGGCCAGCAGTGAAGGATTGGGGCTGGATGGACATCCGGCTGCCATGGCCGCGGCCGGAGTGATGATCAAGTACGTGCGCTCGATCCGCCGCGGTTCCCTGGCTCACCTTTCCCCGCCTCGTTTCAGCGCCAAGGAAGATTACCTGATTCTGGATGCGGTTTCGTTCCGCAATTTGGAAATCGTCCTGAACCTGCGCAACGGTACGGCCAGCGGGTCGCTGTTCGGGGCGGTCGATTTTACCGTTACCCCCATGGGCCGGCGCCTTCTGCAGAAATGGCTGTCCTACCCACTGCTCGACAAAGAAAAGATCGAACTCCGCCTGGACGGCGTCGAGGAATTTTCCCAGAACCTCATCGGCCGGAGCGAGGTACGCAAGCAGCTGAAGTTTTTCGCCGACCTGGCCCGCTTGAATTCCAAAATCGCGCTGAACATCGCCCTGCCCCAGCACCTGCTGAACCTGGGCGACACACTGCAGAAGATTCCCGGTTTGAAAGACACCATCAAGGACTTCCGGGCCGATCTCGTCCGCGACGTGCATGGCCGGCTGCAGCCGCTGCCGGAGCTGGTCGTGCTGATTGACAAGGCCATCGCCGAGGAGCCGGCCAATACCATCCATGCCGGGCAGATCATCAAGGAAGGCTACAACCGGGAATTGGACGAGCTGCGCGCCATCAGCCACAACGCCAAGGAGATCGTCTCGGCCATGGAGAAGAGCGAAAAGACCAAGACCGGAATCTCTTCGCTGAAAATAAAATACAACAAGGTCTTCGGCTATTTCATTGAGGTCACCAACGCCCATCTGAAGCTGGTGCCTGAGAACTACATCCGCAAGCAGACGCTGGTCAATGCCGAACGCTTTCTGACCGCGGAGCTCAAGGAACTGGAAGACAAGATCCTCAAGGCCGAGGAGAGGATCGTCGCCATCGAAGAGAAGCTCTATCTGGAAGT